>JACPDP010000043.1 GCA_016183945.1 Magnetospirillum sp. | reverse complement strand
CTTCCGTCAGCCGGACGATGTATCTCTTCTCCGACATAATCCCCTCCATCACGATCGCCTCGCGACAGAGCGAATCATTAAAACATTTCGAATTAGTTGACGCAGGCTACTAGGCCCGCCGCACCACCAGCGCCACCCCGGCCGCTGCCGCCGCCATTCCGGCCAGGGCGAGCGGGCTCAAGGCCTCGTCGAACAGCAGGAAGGCCATCAGCGCCGTCACCGGCGGCACCAGGTAGAACAGGCTGGCGACCTTGGCCGCCTCGCCCAGGCGGATCAGCGTCATCAGAAGCATGATCGCCCCCAGCGACAGCACCAAGACCAGCCAGCCCAAGGCGAAAACGAACGACAAGCTCCAGCGGATATCCAAATTCTCGAACAGCAGCGCCGCCGGAGTCAGCAGCACCAGCGCCGCCACATACTGCACCAGGGTGCCGCTGCGCAGATCCATGCCGGTGCAGAAGCGCTTCTGGTAGAGGGTGCCGGCGGTGATGCCCAGCAGCGCCGCCAGGGCAAAGGCGACGCCATCCCAGCCGAAGCCGGCGAAGCTGATGCCGCTCAGGCGGGTGGACAGCACCATGGCCACCCCGGCCAGCCCGAGCAGGAAGCCCAGCCACTGCCGCGGCGTCACCCGCTCGCCCAGCACCGGCCCTACCACCACGGCGGTCAGCAACGGCTGCAAACCGACGATCAGCGCCGTCAGCCCCGAGGGCACGCCGCGGTGGATGGCACCGAATACGCCGGCCAGGTAGACGCCATGCACCAGCACACCCGATACCGCCAGGTGAGCGGCCAGCCGGGCACTCGGCCACGGCGCCCGCAAGGCCGGCACGGCAATGCCGAGGATGACCAGCAGCAGGGCGAAGCGCAGCGCCAGGAAGGTGAAGGGCTCGGCATAGGGCAGGCCGAACTTGGCTCCGATGAAGCCGGTGCTCCACAGCAGCACGAACACCGCCGGCATGCCGGCGGTCCAGGTCAGGGACGACCGCATGGGAAAAGCTCAGCCCTTCCCCTTCTCCCCGGTTCCCCAGAACGGCCAGGTGGAGGCCAGCCATACCACCATGCCGACCGCGCCGGCGACCTTGGGCGGCACTCCCAGCTTGGGCAGCACCAGCAGGGTCACGATGCCGCCGACGAAGCCGAGGGCGGCACTGATCCCCCCGATCACATGGCGGGGCAAGCGGTGTCGGGGCGCGGAGGGAGTGGACTCGGGGGACATGGCAAGGGCGCTCATCAGCGATTGGTAAGGCCCCCAGCATAGCCGCCCTTGCGGCCAAGCGATATTGAAGGATGGCTCCGAATTAAAAAGAGTGTGGTTCAGCCGCGCCGCGTCTTGAGGTGCTTGTGCACCGCCTGGCGGGAGATGCCCAGCTCCTGGCCGATCCGGGCCAGCGACCACTCGGGGTGGCGGGCCTTCAGCGTGCGGGCACGGTCGCCGCTGCCCTCGGGCGGGCGGGCCGCCAGATTGGCCTCGGCAAGGCGCAGGATGTCCGCCGCCAGCACCCGGTAGCCGTGGCCGTCGTCGCCGCCGCGGCCGACCCAGTATTCCAGGCGCGCCGCGACGTCGGCCAAGCCGTGGGCCGGCAGGCCGTTGCGCCATAATTCCTCGGCCACCTTGCGGCGGGCGGCGCAGGGTGTGGGCAACGAGCCCTCGCCGGGACAACCGAAGACGAATTCCAGGTCTTTCAGCCGGGTCTCCCACCGCAGGCACTCGGTGCGCGCCTCAACGACCGTTGCCGGCAGCGCATGCGCCCCGGCCACCGCCGCCTTGAGGCCGGCGGGAACCGGGTGCCAGGGCAGGTGCCAGCCGTCGAACGGCCCGAATGGATCGACGGTCCCATCCGGGGTGGGCTCGGCCAGCGGCGCCGCGGCGGCGATGAACATCCGCTCGAAGGCGGTCGGCTGCTTGGCCGCCTCCTCGCTGCCGTAGCGGGTAATGACGGCGTTGCGCTCGTGGGAATGCCGCCGTTCGCGTTCGCGTCGGGCGCGCACGGTGCGGATGATGGTGCCGGGCTCGGCGCCTTCTTCGCGCAGGCGCAGCGACCGCATGGCCGCTTCGACGGAGGTACCGGCGTTGGCCTCGATGCGCTGGGCCAAGGCCTCCAAACCAGCCTGATAGCTGCCCCACTCCAGGTCGCAGAAATTGGTGGCACGGTCCAGCTGCTCACCGAGGGCGGCATCCTCGGCCGTCTCGTACTGGGCGACCATCGCCTCCAGGCGGTCGAGGGATTTCGCCTCGCGTCCGGGCGCCATCAGCTCCAGCAAGTCCATCGCCGCTCCCGTCAATGCGATGGTTGACAGTGCGGCGGAGCGGCGGGATTGTCAACCGCAGCTATCTGACGAGCTCGTTGCCGGTTTTCCAGTCGGCTGTGGAGCAGATGAAGTTGTAGCCGATCGCGAAGCCCAACTCCGTCTCCCGGATGGTGCAGATGTAGACCAGTCCCCGGTCCACAAACAGGGCACCGCGCGAGATGTCGGCTCGCTTGCACTTCTGTTCGAAGTTGCTGAGGCGTTCGAAAGACATGCGGGACGGATCGGTGCCGAAGAATTTGGCGATGTCCCCCCGTGCCCGCACCGAGCCCAGCATACGCACACGCTGCACCAGATCGAACGCCGCGCGGCCCAGGGCCTGGCACTCCTCCTTGGTGTAGACTTTCTTTTCGGCCTCTTCGCCGTCGTTTTTTCCAGACTCGTCGGCCATTTTGCCCCCGACTGCCTTTCCATTGAAGCCACCTGAAAACTAGCCTTCCATGGGACGGGCGTCAATTCTCCGAAAGACGGCTAATAGCGCACGTCATCCCCGCCCGGCCGCTGCCGCAGTCCGTTGCGCACGTAATCGCGCCAGTCGGTGGCCTTCAGGCGCTCGGGGCAATCGACCTGCGACGAGCCCAGCACCCGGGCGGTGGTGGCCTTGGGCAGGCCGCGGTTGATTTCGGATTGCGCCCGCTGGCGGTCCGCGGTCCCGAACAGCCGCGAGGCGGTGACCATGGTATAGGTGCCGAGATCGCTACGCTGGTTGTAGTCGGTCCAGCGATACATCACCAGCCAGCACACCGGCGGTTCGGCGGCGGTCCCGGCAGAGGCCAAAAGCATGACCAGGCAGAACGTCGACAGGATGCGAACCATGATCGCGATCCCATGAGAATATCAAGGGCAAGATTGGTGAGCGCGCTGGGACTCGAACCCAGGACCTACTGATTAAAAGTCAGTTGCTCTAACCGGCTGAGCTACGCGCTCCCCGATGGGAAGGGCGCTCACCATAGGGAGGCGAGCGCCCTCCGTCAATCAGGGCTTGACGTCGGCGGCGACCCGCATGCGAACAAGCTTGTCCGGCTTGGTCACCGAGCCGTTGTCGCGAGGGTCGCCCTTCTTGATACGGTCGACATGCTCCATGCCCTCGACGACGCGGCCCAGCACGGTATAGCGCCCGTCCAGGCTGGGGGCCGAGCCCAACATGATGAAGAACTGCGAATCGGCGCTGTCCGGGCTGGCCGAACGGGCCATGCCCACCACGCCGCGGACGAAATTCTCGCCGGAGAACTCCGCCGGGATCTTGGTGCCCGAGCCGCCGGTGCCGGTGCCGGTGGGGTCGCCGCCCTGAGCCATGAAGCCGTCGATGACGCGGTGGAACGGCGTGCCGTCGTAGAAGCCCTTGCGGGTCAGCTCCTTGATGCGGGCGACATGCCTGGGGGCCAGGTCGGGGCGCAGTTCCATCACCACCTTGCCGGTGGCGGTTTCCATGACCAGGGTGTTCTCCGGATCGGCGGCCGTGGCCGGCGACGCGGCGGCGAGCAGCAGCGCCAGGGCGGCGCAGGCGATGGTCTTGAGGCGGATCATAAGCTTATTCCTTGACGTCGGCCGCCACATGCAGGCGGATGATGGAATCGGGATCGGACACGCTGCCATTATTGGCGGCCCTGCCCTTCTTGATGGCGTCGACATGGTCCATGCCGTCCACCACCTGGCCCCACACCGTGTATTTGCGGTCGAGATGGGGAGCCTCGTCGAAGACGATGAAGAACTGCGAGTCGGCGCTGTTGGGATCGGACGCCCGCGCCATGGAGCAGGTGCCCCGCACATGGGCCGCCTTGTTGAACTCGGCCTTCAGCTTGGTGCCGGAGCCGCCCATGCCGTTGCCTTCGGGACAGCCGGTCTGGGCCATGAAGCCATCGATGACCCGGTGAAATTTCAGCCCGTCGTAGAAGCCCTGGCGCACCAGTTCCTTGATGCGGGCGACATGCTTGGGAGCCAAGTCCGGCTTTAGCTCGATGGTCACCCGGCCGTCCTTGAGGTCCAGGTAAAGGGTGTTTTCTGCGTCCAAATCCTGGTCCTCCAGATTTCAAAAACCAAACTTCTTGATCAGCTCGGCCTTGACCCGGGGGCTGACGAATTGCGAGATGTCGCCGCCCAGCTTGCCGATTTCCTTGACGAAGCGCGATGAGATGAACTGGCAGCGTTCCGACGCCATCAGGAACACCGTCTCCATGTCGGGAGCGATGCGGGCGTTCATGCCGGCCATCTGGAATTCGTACTCGAAATCCGATACCGCACGCAGGCCGCGGATGATGACGCTGGCCCCCGACGCCTTGGCGAACTCCACCAGCAGGTTCTCGAACGGACGAACCTCCATGACGGCGCCGGTGGCGCGCTCAACCGCGGCGACCTCCTCGCGCACCATGGCGGTGCGCTCCGCGAGGTCGAACAACGGCCCCTTGCCGGCGTTGACCGCGACGCCGACGATCAGGCGGTGCACCACCCGGGTGGCCCGGGTGATGATGTCGAGATGGCCGTTGGTGATGGGGTCGAAGGTGCCGGGATAGAGCCCGATCCGCTCGTTCATTCCTCGACTCCCGCCACCGTGTCCTCTCCTCCCTCGATGTCGTCATCGGACTCATCGCCGGCGGCGTTGATGTCGCACAGGCGCGCCGCCGAGACCACGCGCTCGCCCTCGGCGGTGCGCAGCAGGGTGACGCCCTGGGTCCGGCGCCCGGCGATGCGGATGTCGTCCACCGGCATGCGGATCAGCTTGCCGCCGTCGCTCACCAGCATGATGTCGTCTTCGTGGTTGACGGTGAACGAGGCCACCACGGGGCCGGTCTTCTTGGTCATGTCGATATTGGCGATGCCTTGGCCGCCGCGACCGGTGATGCGGTACTCGTAGGCCGAGGTGCGCTTGCCGAAGCCGTTTTCGGTGACGGTGAGGATGAACTGCTCCTCGGCGGCCATGCGGTCGGTGTCCTCGGCCGCCAGTTCGCCCTTTTGGTAGGCCTCGCGGGTCTCGGAATCGTAGTTCACATGCTTGAGGATGGACATGCTGATGACTTCGTCGCCGTCCAGCCGCACGCCGCGCACGCCGGTGGAATCGCGGCCCTTGAACACGCGCACTTCCGGCACCGCGAAGCGGATGGCCTTGCCCATGCGGGTGGCCATCAGCACGTCGTCGCCCTCGCTGCAGGTCTGCACCGCGATCAGGCGCTCGCCCTCGCTCAGCTTCATGGCGATCTTGCCGTTGGCGCGGACCTCGGTGAAGTCGGACAGCAGGTTGCGCCGCACATCGCCGGTCGAGGTGGCGAACATAACGTGCAACTCGCCCCAGCGGCTCTCGTCCTCGGGCAGCGGCATGATGGTGGAGATGGTTTCCCCCTCCCCCAGCGGCAGCAGGTTGACCATGGCCTTGCCGCGCGCCTGGGGGGTGCCCAGCGGCAGCCGGTAGACCTTCAGCTTGTAGGCGATGCCGGCGGAGGAGAAGAACAACACCGGCGTGTGGGTGTTGACCACGAACACCTGGCTGAGGAAGTCCTCTTCCTTGATGTTCATGCCCGAGCGGCCCTTGCCGCCGCGCTTCTGGGCGCGATAGGCCGACAGCGGCACCCGCTTGATGTAGCCGGTATTGGTCACCGTCACCACCATGTCCTCGCGGGCGATGAGGTCCTCGATGTCGGCCTCGAACTCGTTTTCCTCGATGGTGGTGCGGCGCGGCGTGGCGAACTGCACCTTCATGTCGTTGAGTTCGCCGCGCAACACGTCGAGCAGGCGCGGCCGCGACGACAGGATTTCGAGGAACTCGGCGATCTGCACGCCGATCTCCTTGAGCTCGTCGCCGATCTTGCCGCGCTCCAGCCCGGTCAGACGGTGCAGCCGCAGGTCGAGGATGGCCTTGGCCTGAACCTCGGACAGCTGATAGCGGCCCTCGGCGATGCCCCGGCCCGGCTCGTCGATCAGCCGGATCAACGGTTCCACGTCGGCCGCCGGCCAGGCGCGCGCCATCAGCTGTTCGCGGGCGGTGCCCGGATCGGGAGCGGCGCGGATCAGTTGGATCACCTCGTCGATATTGGCCACGGCGATGGCCAGGCCGACCAAGACGTGCGCCCGCTCGCGCGCCTTGCCCAGCTCGTAGATGGTCCGCTTGGTGATCACCTCTTCGCGGAAGGCGATGAAGGCGGCGATGATCGCCTTCAGCGGCATCATCTCGGGCCGGCCGCCGTTCAGCGCCAGCGAGTTGACGCCGAAACTGGTCTGCAGCGGCGTGAACTTGTAGAGCTGCGCCAGCACCACATCGGCGATGGCGTCGCGCTTGATCTCGATCACCACCCGCACGCCGTCGCGGTCGGATTCGTCGCGCAGGTCGGAAACGCCCTCGATCTTCTTGTCGCGCACCAGCTCGGCGATCTGCTCAAGCATGCGCGCCTTGTTGACCTGGTAGGGCACCTCGGTGACGATGATGGCCTCGCGGTCCTTGCGGATTTCCTCGACGTGGCAGCGCCCGCGCATCACCACCGAGCCGCGGCCGGTCAGGTGGGCGGCACGGATGCCGGCTCGGCCCAGGATGGTGCCGCCGGTGGGGAAGTCGGGACCCGGCACCAACTCCATCAGGCGCTCCGGCGTCACCTCCGGATCGTCGATATAGGCGCAGCAGGCGTCGATCACCTCGCCCAGGTTGTGCGGCGGGATGTTGGTGGCCATGCCGACGGCGATGCCGCCGGCGCCGTTGACCAGCAGATTGGGGTAGCGGGCCGGCAGGACGGTCGGTTCGTGGGTCGAGTCGTCGTAGTTGGCCTGGAAGTCGACGGTTTCCTTGTCGATGTCCTCGATCAGGAAGTGCGCCGCGCGGGCCAGGCGGGCCTCGGTGGCCGCCGGCGGGTCGCCGTCCATGGAACCGAAATTGCCCTGGCCGTCGATGAGCTGTAGCCGCATCGAAAAGTCTTGGGCCATGCGCACCATGGCATCGTAGATCGCCGAATCGCCATGCGGGTGGTACTTACCCATGACGTCGCCGACGATGCGCGCCGACTTGCGGAACGGCTTGTTGTAGTCGTAGCCGTTTTCCTTCATGGCGTAGAGAATACGCCGGTGCACCGGCTTCAACCCGTCGCGGACGTCGGGAAGCGCTCGCGACACGATCACGCTCATGGCGTAATCGAGGTAGGAGCGCTTCATTTCGTCTTCGATGGTGACCGGTGTAATATCGAACTGCGGCGACGTTGGAGGCGTGGTCAACGAATTGTCCCCGAAATAACCGATCTTGTGGTGACCCAACACCTAGGATGGGGCCAAGCCACGGAGGCGCACGCTACCAGATATCGTGCAGTGCGACAACTGCCGCTCGGGTGCCGCCACCGCCAATGCCGGGATGCGTGCTTCGGCAACTCCCGCGCGCCTCGGGAACGGCGATTGAAATGGTTCCCGGCGAATTGGTTCCTGGCATAATGGCCTGCTGCCATTGGAGAGGCCGACGCGATGAGGAAGGTTGTTGCCGCCGATCAGGTCGTCTCGTTGCGGGTCTCGGATACCGCCGATGAGATCGAGCTGTTGCTCCGCGTCGAGGGCGGCGACGACATGGTGGTGCGCCTGCCCGCCGACCAGTTGGGACCGCTGGCGGCCTGGGTCGAGCAGACCGCCGCCCGCGCCGAACCGGAGGCCGGCCCCCTCTCCGGCAAGGGTCCCATATTTCCCGTGGAGCTGTGGACCGTCCGCCCCGAGCCCGACGAGGAGCACGTCATCCTCGGCTTTCGCATGGGCAAGGGCATGGAGGTTTCCCTGCGCATGCACCGCAAGGCGGCCGGCGCCTATGTCCAGGCGCTATCCTCGCTGCTCGGCCGCACCTTGCCGGCGGCGCCGTCCAAGGTGCGGCACTGACGCCGGCGCCCCACCAATCGCGCAAGTGGACAGTAATGGGGGCAAACGGCGAGCCTGCACTCTCCACCCGGCTGTTCTCCGGTTGAGCCCGCGGCCACGCGGCCGGCCCGGGCTACCATCGCATCGTCTCGGACGGAGGTACGGCGATGCGCGGGCTTTGCAGGGTGGCGATGGTGGCGGTGTGCCTTGGGCTGGCAGGCGGCTGCGCCATGGAGGGCCAGGCGCGGGCCGAGGGCGACACCCGCGTCGCCGGGGTGCCGTTCCATCGTCAGGAGGGATTCCGCTGTGGTCCGGCGGCCATGGCCATGATGCTGGGCTGGTCGGGGGTGGAGATCACCCCGGCGCAGTTGGAAGGCCAGTTCCTCGGCGAGGCCAAGGATCCCCGCGGCCGGCTGACCGAGTCGGCCCGCCGCTACGGCCGCTTCGCCTATCCGGTCAGCGGAATCGAGGCGATGCTGGCCGAACTCAAGGCCGGCCACCCGGTCCTGGTGCTGGAGAACCTGGGCGTCGCCAGCCGCCCGCTGTGGCACTGCGCCGTGGCCGTCGGCTATGACGGCGCCGCCCGCTCGGTGCTGCTCAACTCCGGCACCGAGGCGGGCAAGGCGGTGCCGGTCCGGCTGCTCGACCGGTTGTGGAGCGACGCCGACAATTGGGGTCTGGTGGTGGTGCGGGCCGGCGACATGCCGGCCACCGCGCAGCAGCGGCCCTTCGTCGAGGCGGCCCGTGCGCTGGAGAAGGCGGGGCGCCATTGGGAGGCGGTGCTGTCCTACGACACCGCGCTGTCGCAGTGGCCGGCCGACGGCGAGGCGCTGATGGGGTTGGGCTCCAGCCTGTACCAGTTGGGCGATGCGCAGGGGGCGGTGGAGGCCTTCCGCGCCTCGGCGGAGGTGGCCAAGGACCCCAGGCCGGCCCTGGAGGCCCTCGCCCACGTCCTGGCCGAACTGGGCCGCCGCGACGAGGCCCTGGCGGCGGCGCAGAGGGCGGTTTCCATCAGTTCGCAGCCGCGACGGAGGTACCCTGCCAAGGGTCTCGACTAGACCGTTCGGCCTGAAGTAGAGTCCCCGCCTCATATACACAAGGGGAGCGAGGCGGGGATATGGCCGGCAGCGTCAACAAGGTTATTCTCATCGGCAATCTGGGGCGCGATCCCGAGGTCCGCACCTCGCAGGACGGCTCGAAGATCGTCAACCTCAACATCGCCACCTCGGAATCCTGGAAGGACCGCAGCTCGGGCGAGCGCAAAGAGAAGACCGAGTGGCACCGGGTGGTGATCTTCAACCCCAACCTGGCCGACGTCGCCGAGCGCTACCTGAAGAAGGGCAGCTCGGTCTATGTCGAGGGGTCCTTGCAGACCCGCAAATGGACCGACCCCCAGGGCCAGGAGAAATTCTCCACCGAGGTGGTGATCGGCCGCTTCCGCGGCGAGCTGACCCTGCTGGGCGGCCGCGACGGCGGCGGTGGCGGCGGCGACTATAACCAGGGTGGCGGTGGCGGCGGACAGCGTTCCGGCGGCGGTGGTGGTCGTGGTGGCAGTGCTCAGGGCGGCGGCCAGGGCTGGGAGCCCCCGGCAGATCTCGACGATGAAATCCCATTCTAGAACACACCCGAGATCACGATGTAAATAAAGTGGCGGAACACCAGCGGTTCCGCCACTTTGCGTGTTGCAGCCGTCGCGTATATGTATTTGGTCATTCGGAGTAGGGCTGACCTCGCGATATCCTCCAGGGAAACGGATGTGACGGCGCTGCCTCCCCTGCGCCTACTACCTCAGCCTTCGCTGCATCCATTCGGTGGCAAGGGCCGACGGGCATCATCGCGTCCCGTCCCCGCACGCCCACCCCGTCGGCTGATCGCCGTCACGCGCTTCGCCGGGGGATGCCCTCTGTTCAGGACGGATCGTCGCCCCAAGGAATCCAGACGGTGAAGACCGCGCCGACGCCGTCCTTGCCGCCCACCTCCAGGCGGCCGCGATGCTTGCCGACCACGATGTCGCGGCTGATGGCCAAGCCCTGCCCGGTGCCCTTGCCCACCGGCTTGGTGGTGAAGAACGGATCGAAGATGCGGTCGCGGAGGGGTTCGGGGACGCCGATGCCGTTGTCCTCGACCCGAATGACGACGCCGTCGGCAGTTTCGCGCGTCGAGACGGTGATGCGCCCCGGCAGCGGTTTGCCCGATGCCTCGATGGCATCGACGGCGTTGGTCACCAGATTGAGCAGCACCTGGTTGATCTCGGGGAGATGACAGGGCAGCGGCGGAAGACCGGCGGCAAGGTCGGTCTCGACCACCGCCGCATGCTTCCAGGAGTTGTGCGACACCACCAGAGTGTTCTCGATCGCCCGGTTGATGTCGGCCATCATCATTCCGCTGCCACCAGGATGGGCGAACTCCTTCATGGACAGGACGATGCGGGCGATCTGGCGGACGCCTTCGAGCGCATCCCGCAATGCTTGCGGGACTTCCTCGCGCAAATACCCAAGATCGGCATCCCCGGCCGCGTCGACGATCCGGCGCGCTCCATCCGTCAAATTCTCGTCGTTGGCCGAGCTTCGCAGCAGGGCCTCGACCGCTCCCAGCAGCGGAATCAGCTTGGTGAGCGCATTGCCGCAGAAGCGGATGTTGTCGCCGACATATTGGGCCGGGGTGTTGATCTCGTGGGCGATGCCGGCAGCAAGCTGGCCGACGCTGGCCAGGCGGGACGCCTGCGCCGCATCGCGCTGGGCGGCTTTCTGCACCTGGATGTCGCGGATCGAAATGATGGTGCCCTGCAATCCCGTCCGTTCCTTCAGCGGTGAGCAGGCGCAGGCGACATCCACCACCTTGCCGCAGGAGGTGACGATCTGGGCATCGTGGTCGCAGACCATCTGCCCCTCGCGGGCGATGGCCGCCAGCGGGCTGTCGGCAAACGCGATCTCGCGGCCCTGGTGCCGGACACGAAAGACGCCGTCCACCGCCTGGCCTTCCATCCGAAGGTCGCCGTCGCGCAGAAGCCGATGCGCCGAGGGGTTGGCGAAGGCCACCAATCCTCCGTCGTCGACCAGCAACACGCCCTCGAACAGGTTGTTGGTGATGCCCTCCAGCCGCTGGTTGGCCGCCTCCAGCTCGGCGGTGCGTTGCTGGACCCGCAGTTCCAGGGCGGCATTCAGTTGGGCCACCTCATTCTCGGCCCGCTGGCGGGTTTCCACCTCGGTGCGAAGCTCGGCATTGGCCGCCGCCAATTCGGCGGTCCGTTCGGCGACACGGCGTTCGAGTTCGGCATTCAGGCGCCGCACCTCGGCTTCTGCCTCCCGGCGCTCGCTCACTTCGTCGTGCAGGTCGCGGTTCACCGCTTCCCACTGGGCCGGCCCGGGCAGCGCCAGGGCCTTGGGGATCAGCGGGAAGAGGACGGCGGTGGTGAGGATCGACGACAGCGCGGTGACCGCCTTGACCAGACCCTCCTCGGCGTAGAGGGGAACCCACAAGGTCAGCAGGCCCATGACGTGGGTGGTGCCGCAGGCGGTGATGAAGATGCCGAACAGCACGAACATCCAACGGAACTGCAGGTCGCGGCGCCGCCAGGCGAAGACCAGCAGGGCGACCGGGATCGAATAGTAGGCCAGCGCAGTCACCGCATCGGAGACGGCATGCAGCCACAACAATTCGGGTCGCCAGGTCAGGCAGATGCCGTGAGGCAGCAAGCCATAGGCATCGAGGAAGCCTGCTAGGGTCCATGCCGGCATCGTTGCCTCCGTTTCCCGAATACGGTCATCAGCCCGCTCCAGACTGGCATCAGGCGGAACGGATGTCGCGCAGAAAGTCCTGCACTTCGGCGTCGAGCTTGGTCGCCTCGGCCTTCATGATCTCGGCCGCCTGATGCACCTCCCTGGCCATCCGGCCGGTGCCCCCGGCCGCCCCGGACACGACCTGGACGCTCTGGGACGCCGAGGCTGTGCCGCGGGCGGCATGATCGGCAGCGCGGGCGATCTCGTCGGTGGCCGCCCGCTGCTGCTCGATGGCGGCGGCGACGCCGGAGGAGAGTTCGTCGATCTGCTCGATGGTTTTCGAGATGCCGGTGATCGCTCGCACCGCGACGCTGGTCTCGGCCTGAATGGCGGCGATCTGGTCGGAGATTTCCTTGGTCGCCCGAGCGGTCTGGTTGGCCAGCGACTTCACCTCGCCCGCGACGACGGCAAAGCCCTTGCCGGCCTCGCCCGCCCGTGCCGCCTCGATGGTGGCGTTCAAGGCCAGCAGGTTGGTCTGGGAAGCCACGCTGCTGATCAGGCTGACCACCTCGCCGATGCGGGCGGCGGCGGCGGCGAGACCCCGCACCACGGCGTCGGTCTCTTCGGCCTGGCGGACTGCACCCCTGGCGATGTCGGCCGAGGCGGTGATCTGGCGTGCGATTTCGGCGATGGAGCCGGTCAACTCGACGCTGGCCGCCGACACTGCCTGGACGTTGCCGGCGACCTGATCGGTCAGGTCGCTGACCGAGGCACTCTGGCGCATGGTCTCGCCGGCATTGCCGGACAGGGTCTGGGCGGATTCGGCCAGGAGGTTGGACGAACTGCCGATCCGCGCCACCACGGTCCGCACCCGGCCTTCCAACCCGTCGGCGACCCGGTTGAGGTCGCGGCGGCGGTCCTCCTCGGCCTTGCGGTCCAACTCGGTCTTCTCCAGCGCCGCATAACCGAGCTTGGCCTGCATGGCGCGCAACAGGGCATTGACCCGCTGGAACTCCGGCACCGGCTCATTGGCGATCTCATGGGCGAAGTCGCCGCGGGCGATGGCATCGAAATGGCCTTCCATCCGCTCCAGCGGCCGGATGAACCCCTTGGTCAGCAGCAAGGCGGCAAAGCCGCCGACGAGAGCGGCAACCATCGGGATGCCAATGGACAGCGCCGTCATCCCCAGGAGGCCGGCCCAGGCCGTCAAGCCCATCATCGCCACCAGCAGCCCGACCATGCCGGCCAACCGGCCTCCGAGACTGTCCTTGATGCGGGCAAGCCTATGGTAAGCCGTTACGGACACGACCCGCCCCTCTTGCACCTTGATGCCCGTTGCGGACCCGTCGCGTAGCGACTGGTACAGATGCTCGGCCTCGGCGACCTGGTGGCGGCTGGGCTTGGAGCGGATGGAGATATAGCCGGCGACCCGGCCGTTCTCGACGAAGGGCGTCACGTTGGCCCGCACCCAATAGAAATCACCTGTCTTGGTGCGGTTCTTGACCAACCCGTCCCATGGCTTGCCGGCTCCGATGGTCGCCCACAGGTCGGCGAAGGCGTCCTTCGGCATATGCGGATGGCGGATAAGGTTGTGTGGGGCGCCGACCAATTCCTGTTCGGAGAACCCGCTGGTGTCGATGAAGGCGCGGTTGACGAAGGTGATCCTGCCTTTCGTGTCCGTGCGGGAAACCAAGAGGTCTCCATCCCGCAGATGTACCTCGTGGTTGGTGATCGGCCCGTTGTCGCGCATCGTCGATGCTCCTGTTCCTGTAATTCCGCAGGGGGAAGGGAAAAGTTGATGCGAATGGAAATGCGTCGTATTTTCAGTTTTAGGCTAGCCCTGGACCCCTGAGGTCTGGTCAGCCTACTCCCTCTTGCGCTTCGCCAGCCTGTGAGCAAATTCCGCAGCCGGCACCGGCCGGCCAAACAGGAAGCCTTGAACGATGTCGCAGCCGATGCCGGCAAGGGCGTCCCGCTGTGCCGCCGTTTCCACGCCTTCGGCGACGACGGTGAGATGAAGGTTTCCGGACAGGGCAATGATGGCTTCGACGATGTGGCAGGCTGCCGGTTCGGCGGCGATGTCCTGGATGAACATGCGGTCGATCTTCACCTTGCCGACGGGTAGCCGCCGCAGCCACCCCAGCGACGAATAGCCGCTGCCGAAGTCATCGATCGCCAGTTCCAGGCCCATTCCACTCAGCTCGTCCATGGCGTGGCGGGTGCCGTCCATATCGGTGACGGCGGCGCCTTCGGTCAATTCCAGTTCCAGCCAGCGCGGGGACAAGCCGTGCCGCTCCAGCACGCCACGCACGCGGGCGGGAAAGCCGGGATCGGCAAGGTCGGCGGTTGTGACGTTGGCGGCGATGCGCAGTGGGACGACGCCAAGGTCCTGCCAGCGGCGGGCCTTGGTACAGACGGCATCGAGCATCCAGGCAGTGATGTCGCCGAGCAATCCGCCGGCCTCGGCGGTGGCGAGGAACTGACCGGGCAGCAGCAGGCCCCGTTCGGGGTGGGACCAGCGGACCAGGGCCTCCGCTCCGGCGAGCGTCTGGTCGGCCAGACGGAATTGCGGCTGCAGGTACAGACGAAGTTGGTTTGCACCCAGCGCCTGCCGCAGATCGGCGATGTCTCCCAGCAGTCGTTGGCTGGGGTCGAACTGCCCTTTTGCCCGCTTCTCCACCTCATGGCGAACCAGCGCGCTTTCGATGGAGGCGCCGAGGACCTCCGCCGCGACCGGCTTGATGTGGTAGCGAAACACCGCCCCCTCGTTGACCGCGGCCGTGACTGCCTCGAAATCGGCAAAACCGCTGAGGACGAGGCGTACCATCTCCGGCACCCGCCGCCGCGCCTCGCGCAACAGCTCCAGGCCGTCCATTCCTGGCATCCGCATGTCGGTGACCAGGGCGGCGAACGGCCCCTGGCTGTCCAGGACGGACAGTGCCTCGGCGCCACTGGCGGCGCAAGACAGCGAGAAAAGGTGGCCCAAGCCCCGTTGCAGGGCAGCAAGCACTCTCGGCTCGTCGTCGACGAGAAGGACATTTCTGGCCATTCCCCTGCCTCCGCGTCGGCTCTCCCGACGCTGATCGAACCATGGCCTATCCCGTTCAGGCTAGCCTATCACCTTGGTAGGTTTGTTGCTGCCGCCTCGCCGTCAAGGGGGGGAGCGATGTTGAGTGGAGGGAGTTGGTTCAAGACCGTGCCGGGCCGCAAGACGGACATCAACGAACCGACGTGGATCGCCGACCTAGAGCGCGTTGACATTCGGGATTCCCACGGACTCGAAAATCTGATTCAAACTCCTTTTCGAGAAGGGGGCTTGAATGTCAGGGGTTCGGTTGATGTTGGGGGATCACCAGTGGGAGCGGATGGCGCCGCATCTACCCGGC
>JACPDP010000041.1:1780-7252 GCA_016183945.1 Magnetospirillum sp. | reverse complement strand
GGCCTTGATCGGGCGGGTGTAGGGGAAGACGGTCTGATAGGTCAAACCGCCATCTCTCGGGTACAGAGCGGTCACGCTCGCCGTGGCGGTGTCCCACACAGGGAACAGGTTGGTGGGCGTGTCGGTCATTTGATCGGTGGATAACAGGCCCGAGGGCGTAAAATTGTTGGCCACGCCGTACACGCCGGTCGCCGGGTCCAGATTGAGGGTCGCCCCCGTCACGTTCACGTTGGATGTCGATGTCAGCGCCTGGAGTTCAGCATTGGACAGCACGCGCGGGAAGTAGACGATTTGGCGGATGTGGCCGTTGAGGTAGCTCAGTCCACCACCAGCAGCCCCGGAGAGGGCCAGGGTGGTGATACCTGTGGGTACAGCACTGTCAGCCTTAACCACAGGATCAGCACCGTTTACACACAACACGGCACCAGTCGCCTTGTAGGTGGCAGCGGCCTTAATCGTGGTGTTCGCGGCGATGGCGTTCGAAATCGACACCTGCTGACTGCTGTAGTCCCAGACAAGAGCATCGGCGGCGGATCGAAAGAGCGTCACGCCGCCGCCCACCCCATCGTAGAGGCGCATAATTTCCGTCTGTACCCCGGCGGACAAGCAGTCGAATGCCGCAAACACGGTCCCCTCGCCGGCATTGAGGGCGAAGCCGCTGGTCGCGACCGTCAGCACGTCGGCATTGCGGGTGGCGCTGCCCGAGGTGGTCGGAATGTAGGAAGTGGCAAAAGCTCCCGCCTCAAGCTGAGCGCCCCAAAGATGCAGGCCACTGGCACCGTCTCCGGTGTATGAGACGTTACCGCTCCCATCACAGAGACGGACGTAACAGCCATTCGCGGCGGTGGACGAGGCCGTTGCGGTCATCGTGCAGCGATACCATCCGTTGCCATATTCCTTGATCGTGCCGGTCGGCGCCCCGTTGGTGACGGTCGCCGTGACGGCGGACAAGTCAAAGACAACAGTCTGGTTGCCGCTGACCGCGCCGGAATAGACCATGGCGAACTTGCTCCGCCCTCCCGCCTTGGCGAAGACGCTGAAGGTGTAGGCTGTGCCACTGGTAAAATTCACCGCCTGCGATGTCTCGTGGGTGGCGCTGGCAGTGGTATCTTCGACCAGTTTGTCCGCAGTCGCCGACCCATCCGGCGCCGTCGTCGCGTCGGCCGAGACGGTAGCCCGCGCCTTCGTCCAGTTGGCATGGTCGATCTGTTCCGAATAGGTGAAACTGTTGATCCGCGCCTCCTCGATCAGCCAGCCCTTACAGGCCAGTGTCACCGGGTCAAAATCTCTCCGGAGCACGTTCGCGGGTACAGCTTCGATAAGCCCCGATGCGTTCACCCGCGTCGCAGACCCGGCGCGCACGCAGGAAAGTTGGGACGGCACGGTGGTGTCCATGTGGCTGTCGGTGCCTAGGGCCGCCGGGCTCTTGAACTCCAGGAAGCAGCCGTTGGTGCCGAAGGCGCCGGCATAACGGTCCGGCACCCACACCCCACCCACCAAATGCCCGAATGCCTCGGGGCCGGGCGCCACGTCATCGGTCAAGACAAGGTCGGAGATATGGCCGTCGAAGTAGTATGATCCAGGGTTAGTAGTCTTGCCGATGGCATGGACTTGGCCCGCAGCATGCACGTAGCTGGTGGCGTCGTTTAACGGGAGCGTGGCATCGATCGATACTGCCTGCCGCACACCATTGATGTGGATTTTACAGCGATCCGCGCCAACCGATTGTGTGCTGTCGTACTGCACGCAGAGGTGCAGGTGGGCGGTGGGGTCGCGGAAAACTGCCGTGGTGGAAACGCGCAGGTAAAGGCTGTTGCCATAGGCACCCGCGACCTGAAGCCTGTCATCCGACGTGAAGATGACCCATGTCCAATCGCTGCTGCCCTGCGACGGACCAGACGCCAGAATTGTTTGCTGGACGCCCACGACGCCGCGCCTGAGATTGGCGCTCAAGGTCCATTTTTGACGACCGCCGCTCACCACCGGGGTGCGCGTCAGCACCGCCGTCCTGAAGCGGGCGGAATGGTCGATCTTGTACAGGCTGCTACTGGACCCGCCCAGCAGTTGAGCGATCGCGTTAACTGGCATAGCACCCTCACTGCACGTCGCTGATGAGCCGGGCCACGATTTCGGTGGGCGTCTTGACGAAATAGGCCAGATCGCTTTTGGCATTGAGGGCACCGGGCAGGCCCGGAATGGCACCGCCGGCGAATTTCCAGTGCGATCCGAAGGCCAGGGCACAGCCGGCAATGGTCTCGGTGATGGAAATGACGCCCGACTGCCCGGCCGCCAGATTGGTGGGGTTGGCCAGCACGCGGGCACCAGCGAGGGCCAGGGCGAAGTTGTTGCCCAGCGAAAAATCCGGGGTGATGGTCGCGCCATCCTCCAGCGCCACCACCGCGCCGCGCTGGGCCTTGGTCCACAATTGAGCAAGCGCGAGCTGGGCATAGCCGGCCAGATCGGGCACGTTGCCGGCGATGGCGGCGGCGATCAGCTCGGCGATGGCGGCGGCAAGCTGGCCGTGGTCGGCTTCGTCGGGCACCCCGCCGGCGGCGACGATGACGCCCAGGATTTCGTCGGTCACGGCATTGGCCCACTCGGCCGGATCGCGGCTGGGCGGGATCGTGCCGTCGGGGGTGCCGTCGGTGAACTTGCCGGCGTGCAGGAAGACGTCGTCGAGGCTGTGGGGGTAGTCCAAGGCAATCTCCTAGGCGAACAAGACTTCGGTGTAGGCGGGGGCGAGGCGGCGGATGGTGCAGACCAGCGGGCGGTTGCCCCAGGTGGTGAAGGGCTCGCCGCAATAGGCGGAGCCGAATTTGCGCGGGCGAATGGTCCCGGATTTCTCAACCACCTTCCAGGTGTGCTGCATGTCCTCGCCGCCGTAATGCTGGCCGAATTTGCGCAGGCCGTACCAGCGGGCGCGGTACTGGACGATTTCGATGTCGAAGCCCAGCGCCTTGGCCACCTCGATGAAGTAGGCCGGGCACTGGCCGCCGGTGGCCACCATCTTGGCGTGGGCCTGGCGCCGGCGCTCGGCGATGGTCTCGGCCGGGCCGGCGCAGTCGTCGGGCAGGCCCAGCACGTTCTCCCAATCGCCCAGCAAATGCAGCGCGGTGCGCGGGCTGCGCTCGGCCAGGATCTGCTCGAAGAAGGCGATCACCGCGTCCAGCTCGCCGGCGATCGCGCCCATCATGGTGTAGCGCACGGTGCCGGGCTCGCGCGGCCACAGGCGGCCGGGCGGCAACAGGGTCATCAGCTGGCGGGTAAGGCGGTCGACGCGATCCATGCTCACGCTCTGTGGGGCCATGCTCGGCTCAGGCTCCGTAGGGCTCGAAGGTGATGGAATTGATCACCGCCATCTCGAACGGATCGTGGGGTACGTCGGCGGCCGGCGATGTCACCTTGTGGCGATACTCGCCGGCGGCCGAGCTGACCGCCGCGCCGAGGCGGGAATGGGCGATGGTCACCCACGGCGCCGCCTCTTCGCGGTAGAAGGCGCGCACACGGGCCTCGACGGCCGCTTCGACCTCGGGTGTCTTGGGGTCGATGGCGATGACCACATCGTGCAGCTTGGGCGTGGGGGCGCGCACCACGCACTCGCCGCACACCGGACCCACGTCCGGCCGGTCCATATGGGCCTGTACCTCGGCCACCTCGCCGGCGGCAGGAATCGGGCTGCCGGCATTGCCGTCGCGCACCACCAGCAGGGTGACGATACCGCGCCGGGGCGTGTTCTTGAACGCCCAAGCCCGGGTGATTCCGGGCACCTGGAGGGCCCAGCGCCCGAAATCGTCCCTATTGCCGCCTTGCGGCGGCCGGCGCATGCGCTGAAGCAGCCGGGCGAGCAGCTGGCCAGGGGTCTCGGCATCGGCGCCGCCGGAGATCTCGCCGGTGACGCCCTTGGCGGCGATGCCGGCGATCGGCGATACCAGGGCGATGGACAGGCCGGCGGGCTGGTTGCCGGCAATACCGGCCAAAGCGGCGGTGACCATCACTTCGGCGGACGCGCCCACCATGACGACATCGGCATCGACCACATAATCCTGTCCGGCCAGCTGCAGCCGGGTCCCCGCCGCGACCACACTGCCCGGGGTGCCACTGCGCGGCAGGGTAACCGGACCCGCCGCCGGCACCGCCGGCTTGAGGTAGATGTCCCAGTCCGCCGCGATGATTTCCAGATCATCCACGTCGGCGGTGTTGGCCAGGATCTGGTCGGCGATGCGCAGGCCGAAATCGTAAAGGTCGCTGGCCGCCTCGCTGACCACGTGGCCGGTGACATCGATGTCGGACAGCGGCAGGCGGGCGTCAGCGTTCTCCAGCCGGGTTTCCACGGTGGCGATATAACGCTGGCGGATCTGCGCATAGGTCGGACGCTCAAGCGGCATGGGGCCTCCAGTGATACTCGTAGCTGTTGGTCCAGACGGTGCCGTCGCGGCGGTGGATTTCCACGTGGATGCCAAGCACGGCGTTGCGGGGGACGAAGGTCTCCACCACGACCTTTTGCGCGTATTTCTTGCGCACCAGCCAGCCCAGCGCCTCCTCGCAATATTCCCGCGCCTTGGTCAGCACGCTGGCCAATTGCTTCTCGCGGCCGAGCAGCCACAGGCGCGATCCGATGGGCTCGTCCAGATAGACATCGGCCCACCAGCCGCGACGGTCACCGTTGGCGCCGTCCGGCAGCACGTCGTCGGCGCGGGCGCGGCGGTCGGTGAACAGGCTGATGGCCACCGCCGTCTCCAGCCCGTCGGTGGTGGCGATGCGACCATCGGCGACGACCAAATCGCCGGTCATGCGGTCGGGATCGAAGCGGATCAGGCGGTCGGTCATGCGCCGGGGCCTTCCGGGGGATTGATGGGCAGCGGCGCCGTCGGCGCCATCACCGCGCCGATCTGCCAGGTCAGGTTTTCCCAGGTGGTGGCGGCGACATGGCGGAAATGCCAGCCATAACCGTTGATGTCCCAGGACATCCGCTCATGGGCGTGGCACTCGACCACCTTGCCGACCAGGCGCAGGGTCTCGCCGGATTCCACGGTGATGTTCTTGGGACTGAAGGCGACGATGCCGTCCCGCGTCAGATGGACCTTCTGGCCGAGGTCGTCATGGATGGCCACCTCGCCCTCGGCCAGGGCAATCTGGTAGCGGGCGTCGAAGACGCGCACCACCACGCCGTTGGAGCGCAGGCCGGCGAGGAACAGCGCCAGCACCTCGGCGCCGGGATGCGGCCGGCAGGACATGCCGTAATCCAGGACGAACTCGCGGTCCTCCAAGGTCTCATCGGCCAGGCCGTCGATCTGCGCCCGCATCAGCGCACCCTCGGCGGCCGACAGCGCGGTGAGCACGCCCCGGCCGACCATCAGGAACAACCGGTCCTTGAACGGCTGGATGGCGGCGCCGAACCAAGTGGCGAACTGGGCGCGGTTCACCATTGTCCACCCCCCGCGCCGTCCTTCGCGGCCAGCACATCGAAGGCGC
>JACPDP010000041.1:0-1768 GCA_016183945.1 Magnetospirillum sp. | reverse complement strand
CCGACCAGCGACAGCTTGGCGACAGTGCCGCCGCTGAGATCGTGCGAAAAATCGACGGCCGCGATCAGGCGCTCGCCCTCGACCTCGATGGAGGGACAGCGCACCGGCACCAATGTGTTCGGCCGCCACAGCCCGTTCCGATGCCACCAGCCCTGCAGGGTGATCTCGGCGGTCTCTGCCTGGGCCTTGCCGACCTTGCCGTCCCAATTGGCCTGGTCGGCGGCGGTGATGCCGTCGGCCAATTCCTCGGCCAGGCGCATGCGCGGCCGGTAGCGTCGGATGCCGCCGTCATGGGCGGTGGCGCTGGTGCCGGCATTCTGCTGGGCGTCGTTCCACATGCCCGATTGCGCCAGCACGGTGTAGTCGCGGAAGCGCCCCAGCCGGCTATCCTTGCCACTGGCGGCCTTGATGTTCTTGCCCTCGACCAGGGCGGTGCCCACGCGGGCCGGCGTGCCCGGTCCAATGATCAGCCCACCCACGCCGTCCGAATAGGGCAGCACGCCCCGGGACGCGCACATGCGCTTGATGGCGTCGAAGGCGGTTTCGCCCTTCTGCAGGGTGAAGGTCGGGAAGGGTTTGCCGGTGCCGACCACCGCACGGACCTTGACCCCGAAGGGGCTGCACAACTCGGCGGCAATGTCCTCCAGGCGCCGATCCTTCCATTCGCCCGGCTTGTTCATGGCCGAGCAATCGATCAGCTCGCCGGTGGCGTCGCGGCCGGTGACGGTAATGGTGTGGCTGCCCGCGCCGATCGAGCGCGCGACCTCATCCACCTGACCGGTGATCACCACCTCGCCGCCGATCAGCAGCGTGCAGCTATCCTCCTTGCGGATGGGGCGGTGCTGCACCCCCGGCCATTTTTCGGTCAGATCGATGTTGAAACCGCCGGCGATGCGGTCGATGCCCAGCTGGACGGTGACCTTGGTCCAGCCGTCGAATTCGGACGTGCCCACACGGAGCGTCACCCGGTTGCGCGGATCAATCATCCAGCACCTCCAGGGTCTCGCCGGCGGGGACGAACAGCGGATTGCGCACCTTGATGCGGTTGCGCTCGACCAGCTCGCCGGCGCGGCGTGCGTCGCCCAGCTCGCGATGGGCCACCACCGCCGCCGGCAGGCTGTCGCCCATGGTCACACGACGCAGGCGGGCCAGGCTTCCCGCCTTGGTGCCGATGTCCTTGGCGCTGGCGGCGCGCAGATCGGTGAGCGCGCGGAAGACCTGGCCGGGCGTGCCCGGTTCGATGCGCACCTGATCGAGCTGGCGGGCGACCTGGTCGCGGGTGGCCACAGCCTCGTCCCGGCTGTCGAAGGTCGAGGCCGAGGCGGCGCGGGCGGCGGTGATGGCGGCGCCGCGCCGGACCAGGGCGGCCTGGTTGGCATCCTGGGCGGCGATCACCGCATCGGTGCTGGTGCTGGTGGCGGCAGGGGCGCTGTACGAGGAGAGCGATTGCAGCCCGGTCATGCGCGCATCCAGGCCGGCCTGAAGGCTTTCATCAGGGCTGTTCAACGCTGATCAAATCGCCTTGTATGCAAGGATATGATCGAGGCTGAGGGCGCCGTTCCAGAGGGCCTGGGCGACGTTGGCGATGCCGTTCTTGCGCATGATGTTGAGGGCGAAGCTGCGGGCACGGGCCATGATGCCGGGGTTGTCGCGGATGCGGCTTTTGTCCTCGTCGCAGGAGACGTCGCGGACATAGTGGTTGCGGTTCTCGATGCCCCAATGGGCTCGGATGGCGGCGGCCCATGCGGTCGCCGGGAAACCGGCGGCG
>JACPDP010000042.1 GCA_016183945.1 Magnetospirillum sp. | reverse complement strand
CTCCAGCGGCCACGCAACTACGCCAGGGCGCTGACATCCCTGTTCACCAGGGGCATCCGGCGAATCCAGACCTGCCTTCAGCGACTATGGTCGCTGCCGCCGCTCTGGCAGGTTTGGATAAACTGATCTGTGGTGAGCCCGGCACCCCCCGGCGCATTGACAAATGGAGTAGGCCACGGCTAATGTTCACGCCATGAACGCTCGTGCCGAGGTATGCCAAGAGGGTCAGAACGGCCGCAGCCGCCCGGCGGCCGACAGCCCCGAGATCATGCTCGGCCTGCTGAACGCCATCGCCGAGTCGGGCGAGCGCTCGCAACGCAGCCTGTCGGCGCAACTGGGCGTCGCGCTGGGGCTGGCCAATGCCTATCTGGCGCGCTGCGTCAAGAAGGGGCTGATCAAGATCAGCCAGGTGCCGCCCAACCGCTACGCCTATTACCTGACACCCCAGGGCTTCCGCGAAAAGAGCCGGCTGACCAGCGAATATCTGTCGCAGTCGCTGAACCTGTTCCGCCTCGCCCGCCACCAGTTCTCCGACCTGCTGGCCGAGTGCCAGCGGCGCGGCTGGAGCCGGGTGGTGCTGTGGGGTGTGGGCGATGTCGCCGAGGTGGCCCTGCTGTGCCTGCTCGACCATCCCGTCCAGGTGATCGGCGTGGTCGATCCCAGCGGCCGCAGCCAGAGCTTTCGTGGCCACCCGGTGGCCTCCGACCTCTCGGGCTGGCCCACCGCCGATGCGGTGCTGCTGACCGACCTCGACGACCCGCAGGGCAGCTATGACCGGCTGCTCGCCCTGCTGCCCGAGGAACGCGTCCTGGCGCCCCGGGTGTTGGGGGTGGTGCGGCGGCCGCCCGACACCGGGGAGGCCGGCGCATGAACGGCGACACCACCATCCGCTGGTACGTCGTCCACACCCGTCCCAACGGCGAGGAAACGGCCGCGCGCAACCTTGAGCGCCAGGGGTTCTCGGTCTACCTGCCGCGCTGCCGCCGCCGCATCAGCCATGCCCGGAAGCAGCAGACCGTGTTGCGCCCGTTCTTCCCGCGCTACCTGTTTGTCGCTCTCGACCTCGACGCCGAGCGCTGGCAGGCGATCCACTCCACCTTCGGCGTCACCGCCATGGTGACCGATGGCGAGCGGCCGCTGCCGGTGCCGGCGGGCGTTGTCGAGGAGATTCGCGCCGGCGAGGACGAGGTTGGCATGGTCGTCCTGCCGCCAACGCCGTCCTTCGCGGTGGGGGACCGGGTGCAGGTGGTGGACGGCCCGTTGCGCGACAGTTGGGGCCGGTTCGGCGGCCTGGGCGACAATGAACGCGTCTATGTTCTGCTGCGGTTGATGGGCCGCGAGATGCGCGTCGCCCTGCCGCGCGAGGCCGTCGCAGGCTAGCGCGGCCGACCGTCTGTGTTGAGTTGCCCGGGCGGAACGCCAGTCACCCGGAGTGCGGTAGCTATTGCCCTGGAGAAACCGTGACCGCCCATTTCGACACCTCCGACGCCCTGCTCGGCCGTATCCTCGGGCGCCGGCGGTCGCTGTTCGCCGACGACGTCGAGGGCAATGAAGCGGCGCTGGCCGAGGCCATCGGCGGCGCCCGGCTGCTGGTGGTGGGCGCGGCGGGCTCCATCGGCGGCGCCTTCGTGCGGCAGGTGGTACGCTACCGGCCGCGAGCCCTGCACCTGCTCGACATCAACGAGAACACCCTGGTCGAGGTGGTGCGCGATCTGCGCGCGTCGAGGCTGTCGCTGCCCGACGACTTCCGCTCGGTCAGCATCGACTTCGGCTCGCCGGAATTCGCCGCCTGCGTCCGGGCGCTCGGCCCCTACGACGCCTTCATCAACTTCTCGGCCATGAAGCATGTGCGGTCCGAGCGCGACGTCTTCAGCCTGATGCGGATGATCGACGTCAACGTCCGCGCCCTGGCCGACTGGTTGGCCGCGCCGCCGGCCGCGTCCTTGACGCGGGCCTTTTCGGTGTCCACCGACAAGTCGGTGCGCCCGGTCAACCTGATGGGCGCCACCAAGAATCTGATGGAGCGGGCCCTGTTCGGTCACGCCACCCGCCTCGGCGCCACCTCGGCCCGCTTCGCCAACGTCGCCTTCTCGGCCGGCAGCCTGCTGGAAGGCTTCGAGCAGCGTCTGGCCAAGCGCCAGCCCATCGCCGCCCCCATGGACGTGAAGCGCTACTTCATCAGCCACGAAGAGGCCGGGCAGCTCTGCCTGCTGGGCTGCTTCCTCGGGCGGAGCCGCGAGGTGGTGTTTCCCAAGATGACGCCGGCCGACGACCTGATGGGCTTCGCCGACATCGCCACCGCCTTCCTGCGCCACCATGGGCTGGAGCCGCTGCCGTGCGGCTCCGAGGACGAGGCCCGCGCCATGACCGAGGTCCCGGCGGGGCGCTGGCCCTGCTTCTTCTCGCGCTCCGACACCACCGGCGAGAAGTCGTTCGAGGAGTTCCACCGCGGCTCCGACGTGATCGATACCGCCCGCTACCGCCAGGTCGCGGTGGTGCGCGAAGCCGAGCCCGAGCCCGCGGTGCTCGCCGAATTCCTCGCCGCCATCCGGGACTTGCGCGGGCGGGCGGAATGGCATAAGGCCGACGTGGTCGCCGCCATCCGGGCGGCGGTGCCCGAACTCGACCATGTCGAGCTTGACCGCAGCCTCGACCAGAAAATGTGATGCCGGCGGAACCAATGCGGGCGAGACGCCCGCCAGCCGACTCTTGAGGAGGATGCCTTGATCCCATTATGCGTCCCCAATCTGAGCGGCAACGAGGGCCACTACCTCCAGCAGTGCATCGAGACCACCTTCGTCTCGTCGGTGGGTCCCTTCGTGCGGCGCTTCGAGGAGGAAGTGGCCTCGGCCTGCGATTCGGCCGGCGCGGTGGCCACCTCATCGGGCACCACGGCGCTGCACCTCGCCTTGGTGGCGGCGGGCGTCGGGCCGGGTGACCTGGTGGTGCTGCCTTCCTACACCTTCATCGCCAGCGCCAACGCCATCAGCCATTGCGGCGCCACGCCATGGCTGTTCGACATCGACCCCGCCTCGTGGACCCTCGACCCCGCCCTGCTGGCCGACCGTCTGGCCGCCGAGACCGAGCGGCGCGGCGACAGCCTCGTCCACATCGCGTCGGGGCGGCGGGTGGCGGCGGTGATGCCGGTCTACACCCTGGGCACTCCGGCCGACATGGACCCCATCGTCATGACGGCGCGCGAGTTCGGCCTGCCGGTGGTGGCCGACGCCGCCGCGGCCATCGGCGCCACCTACAAGGGCCGCGCCCTGGCCGATATGGGTGCCGACCTGTCGGGGATCTCGTTCAACGGCAACAAGACGGTGACCTCGGGCGGCGGCGGCGCAGTGATCGGCAACGACGCCGACGTGCTCGATCTGGTGCGCCACCTGTCCTCGACCGCGCGCGTGGGCTCCGACTACAGCCACGACCGGATCGGCTATAACTACCGCATGACCAATCTGCAGGCCGCGGTCGGCTGCGCCCAGATGGAAAATATGGCCGCTTTCGTCGGCGCCAAGCGCCGGATCCGCGCCACCTACGACCGCGAGTTGGCCGGATTGCCCGGCGTCGAGCCGTTCCCGCAACCCGACTGGGCGCGATCGGGCTGCTGGTTCTCCGGCGTGGTGCTGTCCGAGCCGGCGCCGCCGGCCGAGGACGTGCGCCAGCGCCTGCGCACCGCCGGCATCGAGGCCCGCCCGTTCTGGAAGCCCATGCATCTGCAGGCCCCCTATGCCGACGCCCCGCGCACCGGCATGACGGTGTCGGACGGCCTGTGGCACCGGGTGCTGACCCTGCCCTGCTCCAGCAACCTGTCGGCCTCGGAGCAGGCTTTCGTCATCGACCTGCTGAAGGAAGCGCTGGCGTGACCCGCCGCCGCCGCATCTGCCTGTTCACCGGCACGCGGGCGGAGTGGGGCCTGCTGAGCTGGCTGGCGTGCGACCTCAAGGCCGATCCCACCGTGGACCTGTCGCTGCTGGTCAGCGGCTCGCATCTCAGCCCCCAGTTCGGCGAGACCTGGAAGGCCATCGCCGCCGAGGGTTTCGACATCGCCGAGAAGGTGGAGATGCTGCTGGACAGCGACAGCCGCACCGGCATGGCCACCTCCATGGGCCTCGGCACCATGCGCACCGCCGAGGCGCTGGCCCGTCTGGCGCCCGACATCCTGGTGCTGCTGGGTGACCGCACCGAGGTGCTGGCCGCCGCCTCGGCCGCCACCTGCCTCGGCATCCCCATCGCCCATCTGCACGGCGGCGAGGCCTCCGAGGGCGCCATCGACGATGCCATCCGCAACGCCGTCACCGCCCTGGCCCACCTGCATTTCCCGGCCGCCGAGCCCTATCGCCGCCGCATCGTCCAGATGGGGGTGGCACCGGAGCGGGTGATCCTGGCCGGTGCGCCGGGGCTCGACAACCTCGCCCGCCTGCCGCTGCTGGACCGTGACGCGCTGGAGGCCGAACTGGGCTTTTCCCTGGCGCCGCCGCTCCTCATGGCCACCTACCACCCGGTGACCGCCGGCAGCGGCGATCCGGTCGGCGAGGTGGCCGAGGTCTGTGCCGGGCTCGACCGCGTCCCCGACGCCCGCGTCATCGTCAGCCGCGCCAACCAGGACGCCGGCGCCCGCGCCATCAACGCCTTCCTGGACGACTGGGCCGGCCGCCGGCCCGAGCGGGTGCGGCTGGTCAGCTCGCTGGGAACGCTGCGCTATCTCTCCGTGGTCAAGCTGGCCGCCGCCGTGGTGGGCAATTCGTCCTCGGGCGTCATCGAGGCGCCGGCCGCCGGCACCGCCGTGGTCAATATCGGCGATCGCCAGAAGGGCCGGCTGCGGGCGCCGGGCATCATCGACTGCCCCTGCCGGCGCGACACCGTGGCCGCCGCCATCGCCCAGGCGCTGACGCCGGAGCATCAGGCGCTCGCCAAGCGGGCCGAGACACCATATGGCACCCTGGGGGCCTCCGCCCGCATCGCCCGGGTGCTGGCCACCGTCGAGATCGCGCCTTTGTTGAACAAGCCATTCCGCGACCTGGAGTTCACATGCCCGTAACCGTCATCGCCGAGGCCGGTGTCAACCATAACGGCGACATCGGCCGCGCCCTGGCCATGGTGGACGCCGCGGCGGCCGCCAACGCCGACGTGGTCAAGTTCCAGACATTCCGCGCCGCCGAACTGGTCACCGCCACCGCGCCCAAGGCCGAGTACCAGAAAGCCAATGACGGCGACGGCGGCCAGCTCGGCATGCTGGAGCGCCTGGAGCTGTCGGAAGAGGCGCATCGCCGTCTGATGCAGCGCTGCGACGAACGCGGCATCGAATTCCTGTCGACCCCCTTCGACCTGCCGTCGCTGGCCTTCCTGACCGACGGGCTGGGGCTCGCCACCCTGAAGCTGCCCTCGGGCGAGATCACCAACGGACCGCTGCTGCTGGCCGCCGCCCGCACCGGCCGCCGCATCATCCTGTCCACCGGCATGAGTACCCTGGACGAGGTGCGCGACGCCCTGGGCGCGCTGGCCTTCGGCTATACCCAAGGCGACGCCGCCCCGTCGCGGCGCGCCTTCGCCCTCGCCATGGACTCCGGGGACGGCCGCCGGGCGCTGACCGACAAGGTGGTGCTGCTCCACTGCACCACCGAGTATCCGGCCCCGGTGGGCGAGGCCAATCTGCGCGCCATGGCGACGCTGACCCAGGCCTTCGGGCTGCCGGTGGGATTTTCCGACCACACCCCGGGGATCGCGGCATCCATCGCCGCCGCCGCGCTGGGGGCCGGGGTCATCGAGAAGCACTTCACCCTCGACCGCGGCCTGCCCGGCCCCGACCACAGGGCCTCGCTGGAGCCGGCGGAACTGGCCGCCCTGGTGGAGGGGGTGCATCAGGCCGCCGCCGCCCTGGGAACCGGCGTCAAACGCCCCGCCCCGTCTGAGGTCAAGAACATGGCGGTGGCGCGCAAGAGCCTGGTGGCGCTGTGCGTCATCCGCGCCGGCGAGCCCCTCACCGAGGCCAATATGGGGGTGAAGCGGCCGGGAACCGGCCTGTCGCCCATGGACTACTGGACCAGGCTGGGCCAAGCCGCCAGCCGCGACTACGCCCCCGGCGAGGCCATCGAGTATGAGTGACGGGACCCTGCCCCTGCTGGTGCTGGGCGCCGGCGGCCATGCCAAGGTGCTGGTGGGCGCCTTGAAGCGCTCGGGCGCCCGCCTGCTCGGCCTGGTCGACCCCGACCCGGAGCGACACGGCGCCTTGGTGCTGGGGGTGGCGGTGCTGGGCGGCGACGAGGTGGTGCACCGCCATCCGCCGGGGACGGTGCTGCTGGTCAACGGCCTGGGCTCGGTGGGCAGCCTGATGCCGCGCGCCGCGCTTTATCAACGGTTCCACACCCTCGGCTACCGTTTCACCCGGGTGATCGACCCCGCGGCGGTGATCAGCGAGGACGTCACCCTGGGCGAGGGCTGCCAGCTTCTGGCCGGCGCCATCATCCAGCCCGGCGCCGTCATCGGCGACGACACCATCGTCAACACCGGCGCCCGCATCGACCACGACACGGTGATCGGCAGCCACTGCCACATCGCCCCGGCGGCGGTGCTGTCGGGCGGCGTGATGATCGAGAACTTGGTGCACATCGGCACCGGGGCGGCTATAAGGCAGGGCATTCGCGTTGGAGCCGGCGCCGTGGTCGGCCTCGGCGCCGCGGTGGTGGCGGAGGTGCCGGCCGGCGCGGTGGTGGCTGGCGTTCCCGCCAAGCGTTTGACGGGGGAAGACTAGGGTCCGTGCAGCACTGGCAGAAATCCATCCTCGGCCCCTCGGGCACCGTCGCGGACGCCATCCGCATCATCGAGGAAAGCGGCATCCAGTTCTGCATGGTGGTGGACGGCCAGTACCGGCTGTTGGGCACCGTCACCGACGGCGATGTGCGCCGCGGCATCCTTCGCGCCGTGCCGCTCGACGGTCCGGTTGCCCGGCTGATGAAGGACCATCCGCGCTCCGGCCACCCCGACGACTCGCCGGAACGGCTGCTGACCATCATGACTCAGGCGGTGATCCGCCAGCTGCCGTTGTGCGACGGCGGTGGCCATGTGGTCGGGCTGGTCACCATCGACGAGTTGACCACCCAGCCGCAGGGCCGCGACAACTGGGTGTTGCTGATGGCCGGCGGGCTGGGGAAGCGCCTGCGCCCGCTCACCGACGACATTCCCAAGCCGCTGCTGAAGGTGGGGCACAAGCCGCTGCTCGAGACCATCCTGGAAACCTTCATGGCCCACGGGTTCTCGAAATTCTACCTTTCGGTCAACTACAAGGCCGAGATGGTCAAGCAGCATTTCGGCGATGGCCGCGAGTGGAACTGCACGGTGCGCTATATCGAGGAACGGGAACGCCTGGGCACCGCCGGCGCCCTGTCGCTGCTGCCCGAGCCGCCGACCGCGCCGATCATCGTGATGAACGGCGACGTGCTGACCAAGGTGAATTTTTCCAGTCTGCTGGACTTCCACGCCGAGCAAAACTCGGTGGCGACCATGTGCGTGCGCGAATACGACTTCCAGGTGCCTTACGGTGTGGTCAACATCGCCCACGGCCGCATCGTCAGCCTGGAGGAAAAGCCGGTGCATAATTTCTTCGTCAACGCCGGCATCTATGTGCTCGACCCCGCGGTGGTGGCGCTGGTCCCCAAGGAACAGCCGCTGGACATGCCCGAACTCTTCACCCGCGTCATCGCCTCCGACCGGGCCACGGCGGTGTTCCCGGTGCGCGAATACTGGCTGGACATCGGCCAGCCCGATGATTTCACCCATGCCAACGGCGACTTCGCCGCCAACTTCGATTGAGGCCCATGGAAAAGCTCCTCCGTCACCAGCCCGTCGATTTCCGTCCCTTCGAGCGCGACACCGACCTGCCCACCCGCTACGGCCTGCCCGGCGAGGTCAGGTTCTGCCGGCGGTGCATCATCTCGAACCAGCGCCCCAACTCGGTGGCCGAGTACGCCAACAAGCCGGGCGCGTCGAAGACCACCATCGCCTTCGACGGCGACGGCGTCTGCGACGCCTGCAAGGCCGCCGACCACAAGGCGGCCATCAACTGGCAGGACCGCGAGCGCGAGTTGGTGGAGCTGTGCGACAAGCACCGGCGCACCGACGGCCACTACGACTGCGTCGTGCCCGGCTCGGGCGGCAAGGACAGCTTCTATGCCGCCCACCTGCTGAAGTTCAAATACGGCATGCACCCGCTGACGGTGACCTGGGCGCCGCACATCTATACCCCCTGGGGCTGGGAGAACTTCCAGAGGTGGCTCCACGCCGGCTTCGACAACGTGCTGACGACCCCCAACGGTCGCGTGCACCGGCTGCTGACCCGGCTGTCCACCGAGATTCTGTTCCACCCCTTCCAGTCCTTCATCATCGGCCAGAAGTCCATCGCGCCGAAAATGAGCGTGCTGCACAACATCCCGCTGGTGTTCTACGGCGAGAACGAGGCCGAGTACGGCAATCCGGTAGCCGACAACCAGAGCGCCAAGCGCGACTGGCAGTATTTCGCCGGCTCCGACAAGTCCAGCATCACCCTGTCGGGGGTGTCGGTCGCCGACCTCAAGGGTGAGTTCGGCATCGACGAGGCGGAATTGCAGCCCTACATGCCGGCCGACCCCGAGGGCCTGAAGAAGACCGGCACCGAGGTCCATTACCTCGGCTATTATCTCAAATGGCACCCGCAGAGTTGCTACTACTACTCGGTCGAGCACGGCAATTTCATTCCGTCGCCGGAGCGCACCCCGGGGACCTACTCGAAGTACAACAGCATCGACGACCGCCTCGACGACCTGCACTACTTCAGCACCCATGTCAAATTCGGCATCGGGCGCGCCACCTACGACGCCGCCCAGGAAATCCGCTCGGGCGACATCACCCGCGAGGAGGGCCTGGCCCTGGTGCGCAAATACGACGGCGAGTTCCCCGAACGCTTCTTCGACGAGCTGATGCGCTACCTGTCGCTGCCCGCCGAGCAGTTCCCCGCGGCCGCCGCCATGTTCGAACAGCCGATCATGGACCGCGACTATTTCCTCGACCTGTGCGACCGCTTCCGCTCGCCGCACCTGTGGAAGCGGACCAACGGCGAATGGAAGCTGCGCCACACCGCGTGGCAGGGAAACTGACCGGCTTGTCCACCTTGCGGCTCATCGCCCGGCTCGATGTCAAGGGACCGAACCTGATCAAGGGCATCCAGCTCGAAGGCGTGCGCGTGGTCGGCGATCCCCGCGCCTTCGCCCAGGGCTATTACGCCGACGGTGTCGACGAGATCCTCTACATGGACGCGGTGGCCAGCCTCTACAATCGCGACACCCTGACCGAGATCGTGCGGCGCACCGCCGAGCAGGTGTTCGTCCCCATCACCGTCGGCGGCGGCCTGCGCTCGGTGGAAGAAGTGCGCGACATGCTGCGGGCCGGCGCCGACAAGGTGGCGATCAACTCCGCCGCCACCCATCGCCCCGAACTGATCCGCGAGGTGGCCGAGAGCTTCGGGTCGCAGTGCATGGTGCTGCAGATCGACGCCAAGCGCCGTCCCGGCGGCGGCTGGGAAGTCTATCGCGACTGCGGCCGCGAGCACACCGGACTCGATGTGGTGGACTGGGCGATGCGCGGCCAGGAGCGGGGCGCCGGCGAAATCCTGCTGACCTCGGTGGACCGCGAAGGCATGCGCCAGGGCTTCGACATCGAGCTGACCCGGGCGGTCAGCGAGGCGGTGGGCATCCCGGTGATCGCCTCGGGCGGCATGGGCAGCTTCGAGCATCTGGCGGAGGTGGTGGACAAGGGCCTCCCCGACGCCGTCGCCATGGCTTATGTCCTGCACTACCGCAAGGAAACGCTGCCCGACATCCGCCGCCGCGCCCTCGAACGCGGCCTGCCGGTGCGGCGGACATGACCGGCCCCAAAGTCACCGTGGCCGATTTCGGCAGCGGCAACCTGCTGTCGGTGTGGCGCGCCCTGACCCATCTCGGCGCCCAGGTGACCATGGCCGATGGCGCCGCCGGGATTGCCGATGCCGAGCGTCTGATCGTCCCCGGCGTCGGCGCCTTTGCCGACTCCATGGCGGGGCTTGAGGCGCGCGGTCTCGCCGCCCCCATCAAGGCCTTCGCCGCAACCGGCCGGCCGACACTGGGCATCTGCGTCGGCATGCAGATGCTGTTCGACGCCAGCGAGGAATTCGGCCGGCGCGCCGGTCTGGGGTTGATCGCCGGCGAGGTGCGCCGCATCCCCGCCGAGGGACGCGACGGCCGCCGCCACAAGGTGCCCCATGTCGGCTGGAACGCCTTGACCGCCACCGCCGACTGGACCGGAACCCTCCTGGCTGGGCTTCCGGACGGCGCCTTCGTCTATTATGTCCATTCCTTCACCGCCCACCCCGCCGCGGAGTCGAACCGGCTGGCCGACACCGATTACGACGGCTGCCGCATCGCCGGGCTGGTGCGCCGGGGCAACCTTTACGGCTGCCAGTTCCACCCCGCTGCCAGTTCCACCCCGAGAAATCGGGCGAAGTGGGATTGTCCATCCTGAAGAACTTCCTCGGCCTATGAACACCTCAGCCTTATCCGTGCTGGCGCGGCCGACATGGCTGGCGGCCAGCTACCAGCGTCTGGTGTTGATCTCGCACCGGCGACACCTGGATGGCCTCGACCTCGCCGATGCCAGCCAGTTGATCGTCAGCACCGACTGGCTGGCCTGGCGCCGCGCCGTGACGGCCGGCGCCCACTGTCTCCATTTCGAATTCGCCCTGGGCACCTGGCCGGAGGGGCGCGGCGACCCGGCGACAACCCATCTGCGCGCCTGCGACTGGGTCACCGTGGACGGCCGCGACGTGACCCTGTTCCAGGGCGTTTCCCTCGGCCATCAATTCGTCCGCGACGTGACGCTGCTCTCGAACGCCGCCGAGCGGCTGTGGCACGCCCTCGACCGCCTGTGCGCCGAATTCCGGCCCGGCCGGCTGGAGCTGATCGACCTCAGGGTCGAATTCGACCTGCTGGACCCTGCGGTCAAGCGGGCCCTGGTGGCCGATGTCGCCCGGCGCCACGGTGCCGTCGTGGTGGATCGGCTCGACGCTCCGCCGGCCGGCGACCCCGGCTTTTCCGAGCGCGTCGACGACTATGGCGCACCGCCCGCCGAACCCCGCCTGGGTGGCTGGCTGCGGGCGATTTATGGCGGCAGCATCGACTGGGCTTGCCGGGTACGGCGCCTGTTCGACCGTCGCGCCGAGATTCTCATCCTGCACAATTTCGCCACCGTGCGCTCGCTGCTGGCCTTCCACGACAGCACCACGGTGGTGCCGGCCCTGTTCGCCGGCCACATGCCCAAGAGCCCGCGGTTCCTGCTCGACGTGCTCAGACGCGGCTTCTCGCTGGTGCATGTGCCCGAGGGTCGCCTCGATGCCGCCGACCTTCGCGCGCTGGCGGCCATCAAGGCGGCGCTGGCGGCGGCCTGGACGGCACCGGCCACCGGCGTCGAGGCGGCGCGCCAGGCGTTCATCCGCGACCGCATCGTCGCCGCCGGCTGGCTGGAGCAGCGGGCCCGCGCGGTCAAGGGCCACCTGGACCTGTTCCGCCGCCGCCGCTTCGCCCGCGTGCTGGTGGGCGACGCCACCAACCAACTCTGCCGCACGCTGGCCGAAACCGCCCGGCTGTCGGGCGTGCCGGTGGACGAGCTGCTCAACGGCATGTTCCTCGCCCCCCAGGTGTGCGACGCCCGCGCCGGCAGCGCCCACGCCACCCCCTGCATCGACCGCCTGCTGAGCTGGGGCGAGGGCAACGAACGCTGGCTGGCGCTGAGCCGGGCGGCGCTGCCCACCATACGCACCGGCTATCCCGCCCTCGACGTGCTGCGGGCGGACCCGACGCCGTTCGCCAGCGCCGACCACGCCCTGGTGCTGCCCATCTACGCCGATTGCGACGATACCCCGGCGCTGTTCGGCAACATCTTCACCTGGATGGTGGAGACGGTCGGCGCGTTGAAGGCGGCCGGCTGCCGCACGGTGCGGGTCAAGCTGCACTCGGGGCAGCAGAACCTCGGCTACTATCGCGACGTGCTGGTGGAGAGCGGCCTGGGCGACACCGAGATCGTCAAGGGCGGCCCGCTGGACCCCCATCTCGCCTGGGCCGACCTGGTGGTGGGACCGGTGAATTCCGGCGCCTTCGTCGAGACAATGGCGGCGGGAAAGCCCTATTTTCCCATCCGGCCGGAGCCGTCGCTGATCGACTGGAGCCTGCTGCCGGCCGAGGGCATCGTCACCCGGGCGGACCAGCTTGCCGACCGGGTGGCCCGCCGCGCGGCGCCCGACCTGCGCGACTGGATGGCCCGCTGGTGCAGTTTCGACGAGTTTCCCAACGCCTCCCGCCGGGCCTGGCGGGTGCTTGAAAGCGAGTGAGTCCGTTGAGTCAGAGTCCGCTCCAGCCGCTCTACGATCTGTGCAATGCCGGCAACTCGCGGGAGAAGCTGGCCGATCTGCCGGCCTTCCCGCGCATGCTCGACATCGAGCTGACCAACACCTGCAACTTCCGTTGCCTGATGTGCCCCACCGGCAATTTCTCGCAGAAGCGCGCCAAGGGCTTCATGGCCGACGAGACCTATCACAGGCTGCTGGACGAGTGCGCCCAACACGGCGCCGCCATCCGCTTCATCCGCTGGGGCGAGCCGCTGACCCATCCCCGCGTGGTCGACTACATCCGGGCCGCCCATGACAAGGGGGTGCTGACCCACGTCAACACCAACGGCTCCAAGCTCGACGAGACGATGATGGAGGCGCTGATCGCCATCCCGCTCGACGCGCTGAAGTTCTCGTTCCAGGGGGTCGACCGCAAGAGCTACGGCGAGATGCGCAACATCGACTTCTTCGAGGAGCTGGTGGCCACCATCGCCCGCTTCCGCGAGAAGCGCGGCGAGCGCCCGCGCCCCTGGCTGCAGGTCTCCACCACCATCACCTACGAGAGTCGCGAGCTGGTGCAGGCCTTCAAGGCGCGCCTGGCGCCCCTGGCCGACATGCTCAATGTCGGGCGGACCGTCCTCGAATACGTCGACGTCAACGCGGTGCGGCTGCGCCCCCATGAATTGGAGGAACTGAAGCGGCTCAAGGAGATGGAGTCGGTGATCAAGGTTCACCCGGAATGCCCCGAGGTGTTCGACAAGCTGTCGGTCAACTGGGACGGCAAGGTCAGCGCCTGCTGCATGGACTCCGACGACCTGATGATCCTCGGCGATCTGTCGCGGCAGAGCCTGAAGGACATCTGGGATTCCGACCTGCTCAACCACTATCGCACCGTGCTGGCCGACATGCGCCACGACGAACTGCCGCTGTGCAAGAGCTGCTATGACACCCACGGGCTTTCACTGCCCGGTTTGCAGGAAACCGACTGATGATTGGCGACAAGCGCGTATTGGCGGTGATCACCGCGCGCGGCGGCTCCAAGGGCCTGCCCCGCAAGAACATCCTCGACGTCGGCGGCAAGCCGATGGTGGCGTGGAACGTCGAGGCCGGCAAGGGCTCGCGCTACGTCGACCGCCTGATCCTGTCGTCGGACGACGACGAGATCATCGCCGCCGCCAAGTCCGCCGGCTGCGACGTGCCGTTCAAGCGTCCCGCCACCCTGGCCACCGACGAGATCGGCATCCAGGATACCCTGATCCACGCGCTCGACACCCTGGGCGAGCCCTACGACTACCTGGTGCTGCTGCAGGCGACCTCGCCCTTGCGCATCGCTGCCGACATCGACGGGGCGCTGGAGCTGTGCGACCGCACCGGCGCTCCCGGCGTCGCCTCGGTGACGGTGGCCTCGAAGGCGCCCTACTGGATGTTCCAACTGGCGGCCGACGGCGGCATGCGGCGCATGGTGGAGCCCCCGGGCAAGTCCAACCGCCGCCAGGAATTCCCCACCGTCTACGCCTTGAACGGCGCCGTCTATGTGGTGCGCGTGGCGTGGTTCCGCGAGGCGCTGACCTTCGTCACCGAGCAGACCCAGGCCTGGATCATGCCGCCCGAACGGTCGGTCGACATCGACACCCGCATGGATCTCTTGCTTGCCCGCGCCCTGATCGCGGAAACTGCCGCAGCCGCTACACCGTAGGAGAAGCAAAATGTCCGTCCTCAAGGGGAATTTTCAGCCCAAGAAGGCCGTCGAGGCCACCAAGGAAGTCCAGGCCGACGACCTCGAATCCCGCTTCGAGCGCGAGGCGCTGAAGCGCCTGGGCGGTTCGGTGGCCTTCGTGTCGAAGAAGAAGGTGGCCTGGGAACTGAAGGACGATTGACACGATGAGCGAGGTCACCACCGGGGGCGGCGCGCTGGGGCGCCAGATTGTCCAGCGCATGGAACAGATCACCTGGGACCGCCACGGTGAGATGGCCATGGACAACGCCCGGCGCAATGTTGCGGCCCTCGCCCTCGGGAAGTCCCTGGCGGAGCTGCGCGACGAGCCGGTGGGCGAAGGCGATGCCGCCATCGTCATCGCCGCCGGCCCCAGCATCAAGCGCCTCGACCCCATCAAGCGGATCAAGGAGTCGGGATTCAGGGGCGCCATCATCGCCACCGAATCGGCCATCGCCTACTGCCTCAAGAACGGCGTGGTGCCCGACCTCACGGTCACCCTCGACCCGCACGCCAAGCGCATCGTCCGCTGGTTCGGCGATCCCGAGCTGAGCGAGGGCTGCCTGCAGGCCGACGACTATTTCCGCCGCCAGGACATGGACACCGCCTTCGCCGCCGAACTGGCATTCAACCGCGAAATCCTCGGCCTGATCGACCAGCACGGCCCCAGAATCCGCATGGCCCTCGCCACCTCGGCCTCCGAGGCGGTGGTCAAGCGCGTCACCACCTCGGGCATGCCGGTGTACTGGTGGAACGTGATGATGGACGATCCCGCCATCAAGGACGGCAAGAGCCGCGAACTCTATCGCCTCAACAGGCTGCCGCTGATGAATGCCGGCGGCAATGTGGGCTCGGCCTGCTGGATGATCGCCCATGCGGTGCTGGGCAAGAAGCACATCGCCCTGACCGGCATGGACTTCTCGTATTACGGCGATACGCCCTACACCAATACCCAGTACTACCACGAGGCGGTGGCGCTGGTCGGCGAGGACAGCCTGGACCAGGTGTTCATGCGGTTCGACAATCCCTACACCGGCACGTCGTTCTATACCGACCCTGCTTATATGTGGTACCGCGACGCCTTCCTGGAAATGGCGGCCGATGCCGACTGCCGCACCTACAACTGCACCGGCGGCGGCATTCTTTACGGCGACCACATCGAGTTCCAGCCGCTCGACCGGTTTCTCGCCACCCACGCCTGATCCCTCGGGCAAATTTTTTACCCACCAGCCGGAAGGTATGTCGGATGGCCAAAGTCCTGTTCATCAATCCCGTCGTCCGCGAAGAGGACGTGCCCCGCCACGTGCCCTATGGCATCGCCCTGCTGGCGGCCATCGCCATCGACAAGGGCCACCTGGTGCAGGTCTACGACGCCAATGCCTGGCGGCTGGGCGACGAGGTGCTGCGCGAGGTGCTGGCGGCCGACGACTGGCAGATGGTGGCGCTGGGCGGCATGACCACCACCTACGCCTCGGTGAAGAAGATCGCCACCATCGCGCGCGAGGTCTGCCCCGACGCCGTCATCGCGCTGGGCGGCGGCATCCTGACCTCGATGCCCCAGGACATGATGACGCTGCTGCCGCAGGTCGATGTCGGCTGCATCGGCGAGGGCTTCGTCACCTTCCCCGACATGCTGGACATGATCGACACCGGCGGGCGCGACTGGCTCAAGGTCAAGGGCACCATCTCGCGCGGCCCCGAGGGCCGGCTGCGGCTGTCGCCGCAGCGCGAGCTGATCCACGACCTCGACAGCCTGCCCTATCCGGCCTGGGACCTGTTCCCGCTGGAGGAGATTTATTTCAAGAACTCCGAGGTGCTGTTCTCGGAGGAGGGCATGCTGGCCGAACGCCGCCTCGACATCAACGCCAGCTATGGCTGCTCGATGGTCTGCCGCTATTGCTATCACCTCGGCATCGCCGGCGACATGCGCTACGAGGACGACGGCGCCGGCAACATCAAGGTGGCCTTCGACGAGCCGGGCAAATACAGCCGGGTCATCCGCTACCACAGCCCGAAATACATCGTCCGCATGGTCAAGCACATGCGCGACACCTACCAGATCGACTATATCGGGTTCCTCGACGAGAACCTGATGACCATGGACCAGTATTCCGGCCGCACCTGGATGAACGAGATCTGCCGCCTGTGGCACGAGAACGGCCTCGCCCCGGTCTACGAGTACGACGACAACGGCAAGAAGAAGAGCTGGACCGGCGTCCATTGGTCGGGCACCAGCCACGCCACCCTGTGCACCAAGGAGGTGCTGCATGTGATGCGCAAGGCCGGCTGCTCGCACCTTGTCTACGGCTACGAATCCTTCGCGCCGCACGTCATGAAGACCATCGGCAAGGGGGCGACGCCCAAGACCAATTTCCGCAGCTTCTTCTGGACCATGGACTCCGGCATCCGCCCGGTGCCCAACCAGATCATCGGCTTCCCCAACGAGGATTTCGAGTCCATCCGCATCAACATGGAAGCGTGGAAGGAATTGGGCATCATCGTCAAGCCGCACTTCGCCACGCCCTATCCCGGCAGCGAGTGGTTCACCGTCTATCGCAAGCGCATCCTCGACCAGTACGGCGGCGACCTCGAAGCCTTCATCCTCGACCTCGGCGACGCCAGCAAGATTTCGGCGGTGATCTCGCACAACTTCAACGCCGTCGAGCTGATCGGCCTGCGCGACCTGATGCTGATCGGCGACACCCGCAAGATCGACGAGTACGAGCGCATCTGGCGCATCAACAACGGCATCGCCGAGGGGGCGCCCTCGACGCTGTTCCCGGCGGCTGCGGCCCATGTGGCGGCGGAATAAGGCATCAGGGCATGCGAATATTGGCCAACACGATCATCATCATCCTGATCACCGTCGTCGGGCTGGAGCTGACCGCGTTCGCCGCCGTGTCGGTGCTGTCGAAGGCGCCGCTCAATGACCACCTCCGCTTCCACGCCGCACGCTTTCACCCCTTGTTTCGCAAGGACGCCGACCGTGAGGACGCCGCCGGCAATCCGATCCCGCTTTACCAGCGTTCGGACAAGCGGAGCGTCTTCGCCTACGACCCCCATACCGGCTACACCAACCGGGCCAACGCCAGCTACGGCAAGGGGCTGAACACCGATCCCCAGGGCTTCGTCTGCACCTCGGCCTGCGGCACGGTGCCACGGGTCAAGCCCGAGGGGGAATTCCGCATCGCCGTCATCGGTGGGTCGACGGTGGTGGGCGTCGGTGTGGATGCCCCCGAGCAGACGATGGTGGCCCGGCTAGAACAGCAGATCTTGGCCAACTGGAACCGCCCCGACCTCAAGCCGCGGGTCATCAACGCCGGTGTCGGCGGCTTCTTCTCGCCGCAGGAACTGATCCGCCTCGACCTCGACGTCTGGAGCTATTCGCCGGATCTGGTCGTCATCTTCGACGGCTACAACGACGCCAACCAGTGGTTTTACGTCAACTACTATCCTTATATTTCCCGCTATAAGGATATCATCCAGCCCAACCTGCACAGTTACGACTACGGTCTGATCGAGGGTATCGACCGCCTGCAGACTCCCGCCGGCGCGGTGCTCCACACCCTCAATATCCTCAACGACAGCTACCCGCTGCTGTACTACACCACGGTGCTGGCCAAGCATGTGCGAGCCAGCGCCGCCGGGTGGGGCGCCGCCGCCCCCGCATCCGCCGCCGCCGTGGTTCGGCCGGGTGAACCGCCCGTGACGCGCCGGGACCACGCGCCCGCCCTGCGCCGCCTCGACCGTAACTCGGTGGCGACCTATATGGGCAATCTCGACTCGATGACCGGGTCGGCGCGGGGGCGCAACGTCCCCGTGCTCGCCTGCCTGCAGCCGACCCTGGCCTTCACCGATCCGGACGGTCATCCGTTCAAGAAAGCGGTGACTGTCGAGGAGGAGAAGATGAGCGAGTGGGGGGAACGGGCACCCGCCATGACCGCTTTCTTCACCGCGGCGGCCGAGGAATTCGCCACCCGCCGCGGCCGGCAGGACGACCTCACCCGCCTGTTCGCCGAGACGGACGGGCCGATCTACAAGGACGAAATCCACTACAATGCCGAGGGCCAGGCCATGCTGGCCGGCGCCATCTATGCGCAACTTCGTCCACTGCTGACCACCGCATTGGCGCAGGTGAAGCTGGCCGCGCCATGATCTCCTCGTTCCGCATGGTGTGGGCGCTGTTCGACCGGCGGATGCGCGGCGGCGCCCTGGCCATCCTGCTGCTGACCCTGGTGACCGGCATCACCGACGCCGGCAGCGTCGCCGTGGTCATCCCGGTGATCCAGGTGGCGATGGACCCGGTCAAGGCGGCGTCGAGCCCGGTGCTGGGACACCTGCACGCCCTGCTCGGCGCCCCGCAACCGGCCCGCTTCGTGATGCTGGTCTGCCTGCTGCTGCTGCTGTTCTTCGTGGTGAAGAATGCCCTGTCGCTGGCGCTGCTCTACGCCCAACAGGCCTTCATCACCCGCAACCGCGCCCGCATGTCCACCGATCTGGTGCGCTACTACCTGGTCAGCCCCTACGTCTTCCACCTGCGCACCAACACCGCCACCCTGTTCCGCAACGCCGTCAGTGCGGTGATCGACCTGTTCAACGGAACGGTGCAGTCGCTGTTCACCATCGTCGCCGAGGGTCTGGTGGCGGTGGCCATCCTGGTGATCCTGGTGCTGGCCGAGCCCAGGGTGGCGCTGCTCAGTGCCGCCCTGCTGGGTGTCGCCGGACTCCTGTTCCAGAAGCTGCTGCGCCGCCGCATCGCCCGCTGGGGCCAGGAGGCCTATCGCGCCAGCGAGCAGGTGGTGGTCCACTTCAACCACGCCTTCGGCAGCATCAAGGAAACCAAGGTGCTCGGCTGCGAGCCGTATTTCGCCGAGGCATTCGGCAGTTCGACCCGCGCCTATGCCCGCCGCCAGGAGGTGTTCGCCGTCCTCAACCAGTCGCCGCGCATGGTGATCGAAGTCCTGGGCGTGCTGGGATTGCTGGCGGCGGTGGTGGCCATGACCCTGCAGCAGCGGGCCAACGAGGACATGGTGGCGGCGATGGGGATGTTCGCCATGGCGGCGTTCCGGCTGATGCCGTCCCTGAGCCGGCTGGCCAACGCCGTCGGCAACCTGCACTTCAACTTCGCCCTGACCGAGGAGCTGTCGCGCGACCTCGCCGGCTTCCGCGCCCTGACCCAGGGCCAGCCGACCGGACCCGCCGAACGCCTGCATCTGGAGCGGGAGATCGTGGTGGAGGGGGTCGGCTTCCGCTATCCGGGCGCCGAGCACGACGCGCTGACCGATGTCAGCCTCACCATCCGCCGCGGCGAATCGGTCGCCATCGTCGGCGCCTCGGGATCGGGCAAGACGACGCTGTCCAACATCCTGCTCGGCCTGCTCACCCCCACCGCCGGCACGGTGCGGGTGGACGGCACCGATATCGGCGGCAGTCTGCGCGGCTGGCAGGACACCATCGGACTGGTGCCGGAAGCGGTGTTCCTGACCGACGACAGCCTCCGGCGCAACATCGCCTTCGGTCGCGCCGACGCCGAGATCGACGAGGCGCGGATCGTCAATGCCGTGCGGCTGGCCCAGCTTGAGCAGTTCGTCGCGGCCCTGCCCGACGGGTTGGATACCCTGGTGGGCGAGCGCGGCACCCGGCTGTCGGGCGGCCAGCGCCAGCGCGTCGCCATCGCGCGCAGCCTCTACCACGACGCCGAGGTGCTGATGATGGACGAAGCCACTTCGGCGCTGGATGCCGAGACCGAGGCCACCATCACCGCCGGCATCGAGTCCCTGCGCGGTGACCGTACCATCGTCGTCATCGCCCACCGCCTGAGCACCGGCGGGCAAGAACCCCATCTTCGCCAATCTGGTCAGGCGGCTGGACCTGTCGCCCTCGGCGCCCATGCTCGACCAGGCGCTGGCCTGCAAGGACGGTGCCCGATGACCAAGGCGGTGGTCGACCCGGTTCTTCGAGCGGTGGTGGGCGCGGTGGCCTCGGTGACCGCGCCGCCCGCCTTCCTGGTCTGGCGCTGGGTCCGGCATGGCGCCTCGGTGCGGCTGCGCGGCGTGGCGCTGCCCGAGGGGGGAAACCGGCTTTCCGTGCTGGCCGCCGCGGCCTGCTACGACGCCTATCGGCTGGTGCGCCGCGTCGCCCAAGTGTGGCGGCGGCACTACACCGAATTCGGCCTGCGCTTTTATGCCGGGCGGCTGGCCAAGCACTACGCCGGCCTGGGCCACCAGCCTTCGCAGGCCCTGAGCGACGAGGAGCGGCGGACGGTGTTCGACGACCTCGGCTCCAGCCGCCTGGCCCCCTTCATCGCCGCCAACCCCACCGTGCTCGACTACCGGGACGGCGAGTCCTTCCTCGATGCCGGCTGCGGCACCGGCCCCGAATTGAAGGCGCTGATGACCCGCTACCCCACCTCGCCGATCACCGGGCTCGACATCAGCGCCGCCGCGTTGGCGGTGGTGCAGGCGGGCGTTCGCGGCAACCCGCTGGTTCAGACGCGGCAGCTCACCCTGGCCGATCCGGCGCAGTTGGCGAGCATCGCCGACAAGTCGGTGGACCATGTGCTGCTGTCGCACGTCATCCCCTACCTGATGGCCGACGGCATCGAGCCCTCGACCCGATTGCGGCAGACCATCGTGGATCATTTCGTGCGCATCGCCCGGCGCAGCGTGGTGGTGCTCACCGACCGCATCGAGCGGCCGGCCGAGGCCTCCATCGAGCCGGTGTTCGAAAATGCCGCCTTGATCCGCGATGACTTGCCCGGCTATTTCACCAAACATCTGGGGGTGGGCGAGCGATATGTTCTGCACGAAGGCCCGAGCAACGCAGCCCTGGTGCTGCGCCTGCGCGCCGGCGAACAGAGCGTTGGCTGATCCTTGGCCGTTGCGGTAGGAAAAAACATGGCGCAGGTCCTGATTGTCGGTGCGAGCGGATTGATCGGCCGCGCCTTGTCCCGCGAACTGATCGCGCGCGGCCATACGGTGGCGGGCTTCGCCCTGGGCGAGCAGTTCATGCGCGACCGCGACGCCTTCGCCGAGCTGTCGGCCAGCAACCGCTACACCTTCACCATCGGCAGCATCTTCGACCGCCATCTGCTGCGCCGCGCCATGGCCGGCTGCGACACCGTGATCCATCTGGCGGCCATGACCCACCCGGTCAAGACCGAGGCCGAGCCGCTGCACTGCATGGACATCAACCTGACCGGCACGCGGATCGTGCTGGATGCCTGCGTCGAGACCGGCGTCGGCCACGTCGTCTTCGCCTCGACCTCCGCCGTCTATGGCGAGCCCGCCGCCAATCCGGTGGACGAGTCGGCCGAGGTGCATCCGCGCAGCGTCTATTCGGTCAGCAAGCTGGCGGCCGAGACACTGGTGCGCGGCTATGCCCACGATTTTCCCGGCCTCGGCTTCACCATCGCCCGCCTGTTCAACGTCTACGGCGAGGGCGGCAGCCGCAGCTTCGCGCTGAACGCCTTCGTCGCCAACCTGCGGGAGGGTCTGGCGCCGGTGGTGTTCGGCGATGGCAGCCAGGTGCGCTGCTACACCCATGCCGACGACATCGCCGCCGCCTTCGCGGCCATGGTCGAGCTGCCGGTGGCGCGCGGCAAGCTCTACAACATCGGCAATCCCGCAGCGGTGGTCAGCATCGCCGATCTGGCCCGCAAGGTCATAGCGACCATCGCGCCGGACAGCGGCCTCGACGTGGTGTTCCGCCCGGTGCCGGCGGAGCGGCAGGCCCGCTCGGTGGCCGCCAGTTGGGCCGATTCGGGCAAAGCCACGGCCGAGTTGGGCTATGCCCCCCGGATCGGGCTCGACGACGGCATCCGGCGGGTGGCACAGGAATCAAGCCCGCCGGGACCGGACGTCCCGCAATGGGTGAAGGTATGAGGCCGGTGAACGCTTGAACTGAATGCGGGCGGGACGCCCGCGCTCCAGGCCTGACAGCCGCCATTGAGGCGGCGGCCAAGCGAGCGGATGCGAGCGCCCGGCGAGGGACAACGAAATACTCGGCGAGCCAATGGCTCGCCGATGTGACGACGACCAGCAAGGGGGCCCAAGGCCAATGACCCAGACCACAGTGAAGATCGGCGACCGCCTGGTGGGCGACGGCCAGCCGCCCTATGTCATCGTCGAAGCCTGCGTCAACCACCAGGGCGACTTCGCGATCGCCCAGCGCATGGTGCACTACGCCCATGCCATGGGCGCCGACGCCATCAAGTTCCAGATGCACATCCTCGAAGACGAGATGCTGCGCGAAGTCCCCATGTCGGACAATTTCGAGCTGTCGCTGTGGGACACCATCGCCCAGACCAATTTCAGCACCGAGCAGCACCGGCAACTGATGACGCTGTGCGCCCAGCTCGGCATCCGGTACCTGTGCACTCCGTTCTCGCGGGCGGCGGCCGACGTGCTCGACGAGCTGGGGGTGGTGGCGTTCAAGACCGGCTCGGGCGAGCTGACCAACATCCCGTTCATGCGCCACCTGGCGGCCAAGGGCAAGCCGGTGATCGTGTCGACCGGCATGAGCCTGCTCGACGAGATCGCCGAGACCGTGGCGGTGTTCCGCGAGGCAAACGTACCCCTGGTGCTGACCCACTGCGTCTCGGCCTATCCCTGCCCCTATGAGCGGGTCAACCTGGGCATGGTGCCGCGCCTGCGCGAGCTGTTCGGCGTGCCGGTCGGCCTGTCCTGCCACACGCCGACCATCTACACCGCGCTGGGGGCGGTGGCGCTGGGGGCGGCGGTGATCGAAAAGCACTTCACCTTCGACCGCGCCCAGTCCGGCCCCGACCACAAATCCTCCATCGAGGGTGCCGAACTGGGCGAGATGGTCAAGGGCTGCCGGGCGGTGTTCCTGGCCGGCGGCGCCCGCCGCGAAATCTTCCCCGAGGAGCGCCAGATCGTCGCCTGGGCACGGGAGAGCGTGGTCTCCCTCGCCGACATTCCGGCCGGTACCGTCCTCACCGACAAGATGGTCTCGGTCAAGCGGCCCACTCCCGGCGAAGGCGCCATCGCCGCCCGCGACCTGGAACGGGTGATCGGGCGCACCACCGCCCGCGCCATCACCGGCGACCGCCAACTCTTGTGGGCGGATCTGGCATGAGCGGGCGGCGACGGCGCGTCCTCGTCACCCTCGAATCGCGGGCGACCATGGGCTACAGCATGAATGTCATGCGCCGGCTGCTGGATGATCCGCGGGTCGAGCTTCAGACCCTGGTGACCGGCAGCCATCTGATGGAGGAACTGGGCCACACCGCCGACCTTTACACCACCGCCGGCATCCCCATCTCGGCCCGGGTACCGATGACGCCCCAGGCCGGACCGGCGGGCTGGTCGAAGGCCATGGGCACCGCCATCGCCGGCTATGCCGCCGCCTATGAGACCCTGCGACCCGACATCATCCTGCTGTCGGGCGACCGGGCCGAGACTTTCGCCCTGTGCGTCGCCGCCGCCTATATGGGGCTGCCCATGGCCCATATTCAGGCCGGCGACAAGTCGGGCCACATCGACGCGCCCCAGCTCGACGACATGGTGACCCGCGATTTCCGCCACGACAGCATCGAGATCGACGGCCGCAGGCTGGACCTCACCCAGCCCTATCTGCTGCTGCTGCAGCATCCGCTGATGGTGGAGCGCGACGAGGCCCACCGCCAGATGGAGGCCTCGCTGCGGGCCTGCCTCGACACCGGCCTGCCGCTGGTGTGGATCTATCCCAACTCGGACCTCGGGTTCCGCGACATCCTGGGGGTGATCGAGCGCGAGAAGCAGCGGCCGCAGGTGGTCGCCGTCGCCAATGTCGACCGCGACGACTTCCTGGTGCTGCTGGCCAACACCGCCTGCCTGGTGGGCAATTCGTCGAGCGGCCTGCTGGAGGCCCCCACCTTCAAGGTGCCGGTGGTCAACGTCGGCGACCGCCAGCGCGGCCGGCCCCAGGCCAGCAATCTGCTGAACTGCCCGCACGACGAGGCGGCAATTGCCGCCGCCCTCGCCACGGCGCTTGGCGACGAAGCCTTCCGCGCCCGCTGCACCCTGGCGGTCAACCCGTTCGGCGACGGCCTCTCCAGCCCGCGCATCGCCGCCATCCTGGCCGAGGTGGCGCTGGACAAGCGCCTGCTCGACAAGACGACGACCTATTGAGGGGACCGGTCATGGCCGCACACGGGCTGATGTTTCATCACTTCTGCGACCACCGCCACCCGTGGGGACAGGGCGCCATCACCGCCGCAGAGCTGGCCGAACTGATCGATCATGTCGGGCGGCGCCACATCCTGCCCGCCGACGAGTGGATGCGCCGCGCCCTGGCCGGCACCCTGGGCGACACCGACCTGTGCCTGACCTTCGACGACGCCCTGCTGTGCCAGTACGACGTCGCCGTACCGGTGCTGAAGCAGTTCGGCCTGACCGCGTTCTGGTTCGTCTACTCCTCGGTGTTGCAGGGCAACATCGAGCCGCTGGAGATCTATCGCCATTTCCGCATGACGGAATTTTCGTCGGTGGACGATTTTTACAACGGCTTCGGCGAAGCGGTGAGCGCCCTCTATCCCGAGGAATACGCGTCGGCGATGGCGGGCTTTGTTCCGGAGTCGTATCTGTCCGCCTATCCGTTCTATACCCGAACCGACCGCATCTTCCGCTACCTGCGCGACGACGTGCTGGGACCCGAGCGGTATCACCCGGTGATGCGGGAAATGATGGACCGCAAGGGCTTCGACGGCCGCGACATCGCAGCCCGACTGTGGATGAACGACCGCCACCTCGTCGAACTCAGGGACGCCGGCCACCTGATCGGGCTGCACTCCCACAGCCACCCGACGCGGCTGGCGCGCCTGCCGCTGGCCGAGCAGGAAAGCGAATACCAGCGCAACTTCGACCACCTCAAGGCGGTGCTGGGCGAGGCGCCGCTGTGCATGTCGCATCCGCGCAATTCCTATGCCGCCGAGACGCTGCCCATTCTGCGGCGCCTGGGGATCACGCTCGGCTTCCGCGACGACATGATCGCCATCGAGAACCGCTCCCTGCTCGAACTGCCGCGCCAGGACCACACCAACATCATGCGGGACATGCAGGCATGAAGATCACCGTCATCACCCGCAACCAGCCGCGCCACCTGTCCCTGATCGAGCGTCTGGCCGGCATCGCCGACGAAGTCTTCGCCATCCAGGAATGCAACACGGTGTTTCCCGGGGCGGTGGCCGACTTCATCCGCAAATCCGAGGTCATGCAGGACTATTTCTCCCGCGTCATCGCCGCCGAGGAGGAAGTTTTCGGCGGAGTGCGCTTCACGCCGCCCAACGTCCGCACCCTGTCGCTCAAATTCGAGGATCTCAACGGTATGGATATCGGACTGCTGGCGCCGGCGCTGCAATCCGACCTCTATGTGGTGTTCGGCTCCAGCTACATCAAAGGCCCGCTGATCGATGCGCTGGTCGAGCGGCAGGCGATCAACGTCCACCTGGGGGTGTCGCCCTATTACCGCGGCAACTCGTGCAATTTCTGGGCGCTGTACGACGGCAACCCCGATCTGGTGGGGGCGACCATCCATCGCCTGACGCGCGGGCTCGATTCCGGCGGCATCCTGTTCCACGCCTTCCCCAAGCCGGGACCGGTCGATCCCTTCGTGCTGGGCATGCGATCGGTGGAGGCGGCGCATATCTGCCTGGCCGAGGCCTTCCAGTCCGGCCGGCTGCAAGCCCTGGAGCCGATCGCCCAGGACAGGGCGGCGGAGATCCGTTACACCCGCAACAGCGAGTTCACCGATGAGATCGCCACCGAATTCCTGGCGCGCCACATGAGCGCCGGTGATGTGGGGCGCATGTTCGACACAGCACCGCAGCGACTGTTGGTCGATCCCCGTTACGCATGACATGGAGTTGCTTGAACCATGACTGAATTGATCACCGAGGGCGGGGAACTCGCCCGCGAGCTCGTCAATCAGATGGAGCGCATCACCTGGGACCGGTACGGCGAGGTCGCCCTGTCGAACGCCCGGGAGAACCTGGCGGTGGCCGATTACGGCACCTCGCTGGCCGAGTTGCGCGACAAGCCGCTGGGCGAGGGCGACAGCGCCATCGTCATCGCCGCCGGTCCCAGCATCCGTTTCCACGACCCCATCAGGCACATCAAGGAAACCGGCTACAAGGGCACCATCATCGCCACCGACAGCGCGCTGTATTACTGCCTGCGCAACGGCATCGTGCCGCATCTGGTGGTGACCCTGGACCCGCATGCGAGCCATGTGGTGCGGTGGTTCGGCGATCCCAACCTCTGCCAGGACGCCATCGACAAGGACGATTATTTCCGCCGCCAGGACATGGACCGCGCCTTCGCCGACGACCTCGTCGCCAACCGGGCGCTGGTGGAGCGGCTGAACGCCGAGGGCCACAAGATCAATATCGCCCTCGCCACCACCTCGGCGCCGTCGGTGACCCGCCGGGTGATCCAGGCCGGCATGAAGGTCCACTGGTGGAACCCCATGCTCGACGATCCCGACGAGCCCGACAGTGCCACCCGACAGCTCTACCGCATGCACCGCCGTCCCTGCATGAATGCCGGCGGCAATGTCGGCTCGGCCTCCTGGATGATTGCCCATGCGGTGCTGGGCAAGAAGCACGTGGCGCTGACCGGGATGGACTTTTCCTATTACGACGGCACGCCGCATAAGTGCACCCAGTACTACTACACCGCCATCGAGCTGGTGGGCGAAGAGAACCTCGATAAGTTGTTCGTGAAATTTCTCAACCCGCACACCAACACCTGGTTCTACACCGACACGCCCTATCTGTGGTTCCGCCAATCGTTCCTTGAGATGGTTCCAGACGCCGAGTGCCGGACCTATAACTGCACCGGCGGCGGCATTCTGTTCGGGGACGGCATCGAATGGACGCCGCTGAGCGACTTCATCGGCCGATGTGCCTGAGTCGTCGTTGAAACACTGCATCGTCGCCAATGAGCTGACCATCCTCAGGATGGTCTGGCTCGGCCTGCGGGGCCGCGAGGTTTACCACGTCCGGACCCTGCCCCTGGTGCGCATGGCGGCGCCGCTGCTCGACGCGGTGGTCGGCCGCCTGATCGGCCGGGGTCTGGTCAAGCCGCTGGCGGCGGTCTCCCCCGACCTGCCCTGGATCGAGGGGGTGCCCGGGCGCGGCATCTACAACTCGGTCCAGCTCGACATCGAAGACCGCCTGCACGACGCCCTTGGCTATCGCGGCCGTGGCGACGCCTTCACCGCCCGCTACGGCTATGCCCTGCAAAAGGCGGTGACCGACTACACCAACGCCGTCGTCTTCGTCCTCCTGTTCGCCGAATGGGCCGGGGCGAGCCTGCCGGCCGGCAGTTGGGTCCTGGAGGGGGCGCCCCGCCACCTCGACCTCGTCCACCGGCTGTATTTCGGTGGCCCTCGCACCTACCGGCATGCCGACAGCGGCGGTGCCGCCGCGTTGTGGAACCTGCTCAATCTGGCCGCCGCGGTGGTGGGAACCCTGGCCTGGGTGGCGCCGAGACTGCGCCTCCGCCTCCCGGCGGAGGAGCCGGTTCACCTCGCCGCCGACGTCATCAGCCCGGTCGAGGCGACGATCCTCCGGCGGGTGTCGGCCGCGGGAAGGACGGTCCTGCCGCTGTTCCGCACCGAAGAGATCGCGCGGCGTTACGCCACCGAATTCGCCGGCACTCACGGAAGCCGCCTGGGCGACACGAGGCTGACCCCGGCGAGTGCCGCGCGGCTGCTGGCCGCCGCCATGGGCGATTGGCGGACCCTGTGGACGGTCCATCGGCGGCTGGAACCCGGCCTGTTCGGCCAGCTTTGCACCATGCCGTTCAAGCGGCTGGTGTTCTCCGCCCTGCACGCCATGTACCGGCCGAGATTCTTCTGGGGGCGGGACGAATACTCAGTGGATCACGTGGTCCGCAACGAGGTGCTGCGGGAACTGGGGGTGGTCACCCTGGGGCTGATGCACGGCATTCCCATGAACACCTACGTCTCGCAGTTCCGCGACATCGACTGCGACAAGATCTTCGTCATCGGCCTCGACATCTACCGGCGGCTCTACCACAACTCCTGGCCGGTCGGCACGCAGGTCATCCCGATCGGCGGCCTGCATTTCTCGGCGGAACGCCACGGCGCGGTACCCCGATCGCGAGACATCGCCTATCTGCTGTCGGTGGCGAAAAACTCGCCGCGCATGCTCGACGAGGTGTTCGCGCTGGCCCGGCACTATCCCGACCGCACGGTGTGGATCAAGACCAAGCCGATGCGGGACGACGCCTTCACCGCCTGGTTCGACCGGATGATGGCGACGGCGCCCGGCAACGTCGCCATCCACCCTTCGGACGACGCTTACGAGCTGCTGTCGAAGGTGTCCTACGCGCTGTCCAACGGCACCACCCTGGGGGCCGAGGCCATTCAGTTCGGGGTGGCGTCGTTCGTCATCGATGTCGATGAGCTTGAGCATTTCTACTATAAAAACTTTCCGGATCTCATGGTAAAGGACGCCGCTGAGATGATCCGACGCATCGACGCCATCGAGGGCGGCGAACCCTATCCGTTCGAGCGCTTCGAGCCCCTGATCCGCCTGTCGGGTCCCGATCCCATCGACGCCATCCTGGCCGAAATGGCGATCGAGACCGACCGTCATTGAAGAGCCCGCCATGACCGCCGCCCCGCCGCCTCCCCGCAAGCCCGTCGCCAATCCGGCGCTGAGCCGCCCCGACTGGACCAAGGCGCAACCGCGCGATCCGGCGATGTTGTGGCTCGACAAGAACGAGAACACCGACCCGGCGCTGTCGGCGGTGGTCGCGGGGGTGATGCGCGGGCTTCCGGCCGAGGCCTATTTCACCTATCCCGATTCGGCCGCGCTCTATACCAAGCTGGCCGGCTGGGTCGGCTGCGCCGCCAACAACCTGCTGCTGGCGGCCGGCTCCGACGGCGTCATCCGCAGCGTGTTCGAGGCCTATGTCGCCGAGGGCGACACCGTGCTGCACACCGTTCCCACCTTCGCCATGTATCCGGTCTACTGCCGCATCTTCGGCGCCCGCGCGGTGGGGATGGGCTATCAACCCAGCCCGGCCGGCCCCCGTCTCGACGCCGAAACCGTCATCGCCGCCATCAAGGCCGAGCGGCCCAAGCTGGTGTGCCTGCCCAATCCCGACAGCCCCACCGGCACCGTGTTCGCCCCCGAGGCGCTGGAGGCCATCGCCGCCGCCGCCGGTGCGGCGGGGGCGCTGATCCTGATCGACGAGGCCTATCACCCCTTCCATCCCGACACGGTGGCGCCGTGGATCGAGCGCCACCCGCACCTGGTGGTGGCGCGCTCCACCGGCAAGGCCTGGGGCATGGCCGGGTTGCGCATCGGTTACGCCATCGCCTCGCCCGAGGTGGCGGTGATGCTGCACAAGGTGCGGCCCATGTACGAGGTCAACACCGTGGCGGTGCACGCCTTCGATCGCATGCTCGACCACAGCGACGCCATGCAGGCCTCGGTGGGGCGGCTGATGGAGGGCAAGGCGCTGTTCCTCGGCGCCATGATCGCCATGGGCTTCAAGACCCTGTCCGGCCGCGGCAATTTCCTGCATGTGGCCTTCGGGGAACGCGCCCCGCGGGTTCACGCCGGTCTGGCCGACCTGGTCTATTACCGTCCCGACTTCGCCGAGCCCTGCCTCAAGGGCTTCTCGCGCTTTTCCGCCACCACCCCCGAGCTGTTCGCGCCCGTCATCCAGCGCATCAAGGAGTCCTGTTCATGACCGTCAAGGTCGCCCTGATCGGCTGCGGCCGCGTGTCCGGCCATCATCTGCGCTCCATCGCCAAGGTGGAGGGCGGCGCCATCGTCGCCGTCTGCGACCTGATCGGCGAGAAGGCCCGCGCCTATTCCGACGAATTCGGCTGCCGCTGGTTCACCAGCTACCACACCATGCTGACCGAGATGCCCGAGATCGACGTGGTAGCCATCGTCACGCCGTCGGGCATGCACGGCGAGCACGGCATGGAGGTGATGCGGCGGTATCGCAAGCACATCATCATGGAGAAGCCGACCTTCATGCGGCCGTCCCAGATGATCGCGGCCTACGATCTGGCGGCCGAGATGGGGGTCGAGATCTTCCCGGTGTTCCAGAACCGCCACAACCGGGCGGTGCAGCGGGTCAAGCGCTCGCTGGAGGCCGGCGAGCTGGGCGACATCCGCCTGATGAACGTGCGGCTGCGCTGGTGCCGGCCGCAGCGCTACTACGACATGGCGCCGTGGCGCGGCACCTTCAGCCACGACGGCGGCTGCCTGTCCAACCAGGGCATCCACCATGTCGACCTGCTGCGCTATCTCGGCGGCGAGGTCGAGGCGGTCAGCGCCACCATGCGCACACTCGGCGCCGAGATCGAGGTCGAGGACGCCGTGGTCGCCACCTACACCTACCCCACCGGCGCCATCGGCTCGCTGGAGGTGACCACCGCGGCGCGGCCCGACGACTTCGAGGCCTCGCTGTCCATCGTCGGCTCCAAGGGGTTGGCACAGTTGGGCGGCTGGGCGGTCAACGAGCTGCAGGTCTTCACCCCCGACCCCGAGGCCTGCCAGACCGATTCGCAGGTGATCCCCGACGCCTACGGCTTCGGCCACGTCACCGTCTACGAGAACCTCGTCGCCCATCTCAAGGGCGAGCGGCCCTTCGACGTCAGCCGCGAGGACTGCCTGAAGAGCCTCAGGCTGTGGCATTCCTTCTACTGCTCGGACGAGGTGGGCGGCACCTGGGTCAGGCTGGCCGACCACCCCGAATCGGCCCGCCTCGGACGCCCGGACGACGCCATCTCCAACCTCTACCGCACGCCGGGACCCTGAGCCATGCGCAAGCTTCGCGTCGGCATCGCCGGCTATGGGGTGGTGGGCAAGCGCCGCCGCCAGTTCATCGACCTCCGCCCCGATATGGAGACGGTGGCGGTGTGTGACCGCAGCTTCGCCGAGGTGGGCACCCTGCCCGACGGGGTGCGCCACTACCGCACCCCCGATGAGCTGCTGGCGGCCGAGAAGCTCGACGCCCTGTTCGTCTGCCTGACCAACGACGTCGCCGCCGACGTCACCATCGCGGGGCTGGAGCGCGGCCTGCACGTCTTCTGCGAGAAGCCGCCGGGCCGCGACGTCGCCGACATCCGCCGGGTGATCGCGGCGGAGACCCGCTTCCCCAGGCAGGTGCTGAAATACGGCTTCAACCACCGCTACCACGACTCGGTGCGCGACGCGCTGGCCATCCTGGCCAAGGGCGAGATGGGCCGCGTGCTGAACATGCGCGGGGTCTACGGCAAGAGCCAATTCATCAGCTTCGGCGCCCATTCCGACTGGCGCACCCAGCGCGCCGTGGCCGGCGGCGGCATCCTGCTGGACCAGGGCATCCATCTGGTGGACCTGATGCGGCTGTTCGGCGGCGAGTTCGACGACGTCAAAAGCATCGTCACCAACGACTTCTGGGGCCACGACATCGAGGACAACGCCTATGCCCTGATGCGCTCGCGCACCGGCGTGGTGGCGATGCTGCACTCCACCGCCACCCAATGGCGGCATCGCTTCAACCTCGAAATCACCCTGCAGAAGGGCGCCCTGATTTTGTCCGGCATCCTATCGGGCTCGAAAAGCTATGGCGCCGAGACTCTGACCGTGGTGTGGGCCGAGGAGGACGACCAGGGCGACCCCAAGGAGCAGACCACCCGCTACAACCACGACCCCTCCTGGGCCGACGAGATCACCGAATTCGCCGACGCCGTGCTGAGAAACGGCCGCGTGCTGGCCGGTTCGTCCGACGACGCGCTGCGTACCATGGAACTGGTCTACCGCATCTATTGCGCCGATCCCGAGTGGAAGGCGCGCTGGAACCTCACGGAGTGCCTCCCATGACCAAGATCATCGGCCTGATCCCCGCCCGCATGGCCGCCAGCCGCTTCCCCGGCAAACCGTTGTTCCCCATCTTCGGCCGCCCGATGATCGAGCATGTGTTCGAGCGCGCCCGCAAGTTCGGCCGCTGGGACGTGCTGGCCATCTGCACCTGCGACGAGGACATCCGCGCCTTCGCCGAGTCCAGGGGCTATCCCGCCATCATGACCGCCGACACCCACACCCGGGCGCTCGACCGGGTGGCCGAGGCCGTCACCAAATGCGGCATCGAGGTCGCTGATCAGGATATCGTGCTCAACGTCCAGGGCGACGAGCCGATGATGCATCCCGACATGATCGCCGCCACCATCAAGCCGATGGAGGAGCGCGCCCATGTGCGCGGTACCATGCTGGCCATGGACATCGTCGACGAGGCGCAGTTCCGGAACCCCGACGCGCTGAAGATCATCCACGACCTCGACGGCCGGGTGCTCTACACCTCGCGCCAGCCCATTCCGCACTGCAAGCAGTTCGGGCCCGAGCTGGAAGCCAAGCGCATCTATGGCATTTTCGGCTTCCGCTGGGAGTTCCTCAAGCTGTTCACCCAACTGCCGCCGTCGCCGCTGGAGATCAAGGAGGCCTGCGACTCCAACCGCCTCTACGACCATGGTTTCCACCAGCACATCGCCCCCTACCCCTTCCGCCCCAGCTATTCCGTGGACAGCCCGCACGACATCGGCATCGTCGAGGCGGCCATGGCCCAGGACCCGCTGTGGGGCAGCTACTGAGGACACGCCCATGGCCATGACCGAAGACGCCATCTATCAGCGCCTGACCCCGGTGTTCCAGGAGGTGTTCGACGACGACGCCCTGGTGCCGCATGCCGGCCTGTCGGCCAAGGACGTGCCGGAGTGGGACAGCATCAGCCACATCCGCCTGGTGGTGGCCATCGAAGAGGAATTCTCCATCCGCCTCACCACCGCCGAACTGTCGGCCTTGAAGGATGTGGGTGAAATGGTCGTCCTGATCCGCGCCAAGGCGGCGTAACATCATGAAGGTTGTCGCCCTGGACGATATCGTCGAAGGCACCACTGCCCGCCTGCCCTTCCGCGTCTCGGCCGAGGACATGGACGCCTTCGCGCGGCTGTCGGGCGACTTCAACCCGCTGCACACCGACGACGCCTTCGCCCGCGCCAGTGGATTCGCCGGCCGCGTCGTCTATGGCGGCCTGCTGGTGGCGCAGGTGTCGCGCCTGCTGGGGATGGAGCTGCCGGGCCGCGACGGGGTATGGATCGGCCTCAAGATGGACTTCCGCGCCCCGCTGTTCATCGACGAGGCGGCGGACCTGGAGGCCATCGTGGATCGGGTATCCGAGGCGGTTGCCCTGGTCCGGCTCAAGCTGTCCATCCGCGCCGGCGAGCGTCTGATCGCCACCGGCAGCGCCGAGAGCACGCTGCATGCCTGAGGCGGTGCTGGTCACCGGCGGCTCGGGCGGCATCGGCACCGCCACCTGTCGCGCCCTGGCCGAGGCCGGTTTCCTGCCGGTGGTGGGCTATGCCTCGGGCCGCGAGCGCGCCCTGGCGGTGGCGGAAGAAACTCAAGGCCTGGCGCTGGCCTGCGACATGGCCGACCCCGCCGCCATCGACGCCGCCATCGCTCGTATCGCCACAGAAACGACCCTGGCCGGGGTGGTCCTGGCCGCGTCGCCGCCGCCGGCCCTGGTGCCGTTCACCAAGATTACCGACGAGCTGGAGCGACAGTGGCGGGTCAATGTCGCCGGGCCGCGCCGGCTGCTGGCCGGACTGATCAAGGCCTGCTTCCGCCCGCGCCGCGCCGGGGTCGCCGTGGCGGTGTTGACCCGCGCCATGGGACTCGACGGGGCCGAGACCTCGCCGGGCATGGCCGACTATGTCATCGCCAAACACGGCCTGCTGGGTGTAGTGAAGGCGGCCGGTGCCGAGTACCCGTGGCTGCGCACCGGCATCGTCGCCCCCGGCTTCACCGAGACCGCCATGCTGACCGCCTTCGACGAGCGCTATCTGGATCAGGCCCGCGCCGCCGGCCGCTTCGCCACCCCGGACGAGGTGGCGGCCGAGATCGTTGCCATGGTGAGAGGCGCATGACCTCGCTGGCCGAGCTGCCCTGGCTGCCCACAGCACCGGAGACCTTCCGCACCCTGTTGGCCGAGGCGCCGGACGCGGCCGGCTTGGCCCGCCTCGCCGGCTACGCCCTGTCCGAGCCCCAACTCGCCCGGCTGGCCAAGGCGGTGGCCCGGCTCGACGACACCGCTCCGCTGTCACGATTCCGCCTGGCGGTGTTGAGCAACGCCACCACCGAGCTGCTGCTGCCCGCCCTGGTGGGCACCGCGCTGCGCCACGGCCTGGCGCTGGAGGTGGTCGCGGCCCCCTTCGACCAGGCGGTGCAGCAGGCCCTCGATCCGGCCTCCGACCTGCATGGCTTCAAGCCCGACGCCGTGCTGCTGGCCTTCGACGCCCGCGGCCTCGGCCTCGACGGTCACCACCCCAGCCTCTCCGCCGCCGCCGCCGCTGCCAAGGTGGAGACCGCGCTGGCCAAGGTGGCGATGATCGGCGCCGGCATTGCCAAGGGCTGCGGCGCCGCCTTGATGGTCCAGACGCTCGCTGCGCCTCCGAAACGACTGTTCGGCGGCTTCGACCGCCGCGTGCCGGGCAGCGCCGCCCGGCTGGCCGCCGCCTTCAACGACCGGCTGGCCGAGACCGGCGACCTGTTGTTCGACGTGGCCGGGCTGGCCGAGACGGTGGGGCTGGAGGCGTGGCACGACCCGGCGCGCTGGCACCTGGCCAAGCTGCCCTTCGCGCCCCGGCTGGTGCCGCTTTATGCCGACCACCTCGCCCGCCTGCTGGCCGCCCTGCGCGGCAAAGCGCGCAAATGCCTGGTGCTCGACCTCGACAACACCTGCTGGGGCGGCGTCATCGGCGACGACGGCCTCGAAGGCATCAGAATCGGCCAGGGCGACGCCATGGGCGAGGCCTTCCTCGCGGTGCAGCGCGCCGCCTTGGATCTACGGGCGCGCGGCGTGGTGCTGGCGGTGTGCTCGAAGAACGAGGACGAGGTCGCCCGGCGCGCCTTCCGCGACCATCCCGACATGCTGCTGCGCGAGGACCATATCGCGGTGTTCCAGGCCAATTGGGTGGACAAGCCGACCAACCTTCGCGCCATCGCCAAACAGCTCAACATCGGCACCGATGCCCTGGTGTTCCTCGACGACAACCCGGTCGAGCGCGCCCTGGTGCGCCGCGACATGCCCGAGGTGGCGGTGCCCGAGCTGCCCGACGACCCCGCGCTCTTTCCGCGCATGCTGCTGGCCGGCGGTTATTTCGAGGCGGTAACGTTCTCCGACGAGGACCGCGCCCGCGCCGAGCAGTACCAGGCCAACGCCAAGCGGGCCTCGCTGGAGGCCAGCGCCACCGACCTGGGGTCGTATCTGGCCTCGCTGGACATGGTGCTGACCCTGGCGCCGTTCGACCCGGTCGGCCGCGCCCGCATCGCCCAGCTCATCAACAAGTCCAACCAGTTCAACCTGACCACCCGGCGCTATACCGAGGCCGAGCTGGCACCGCTGGAGGCCGATCCGGCGGTCTTCACCCTGCAGGCCCGCCTGGTGGATGCCTTCGGCGACAACGGCATGATCGGCGTCGCCATCGCCCGCAAGGCGCCCGCCGCCTGGGACATCGACACCTGGCTGATGAGCTGCCGCGTGCTGGGACGCCGCGTCGAGGCGGCGGTGCTGGCCGCCCTGGCCGAAGCGGCATGGGCCGAGGGCGCCGCGGCCTTGACGGGGCGCTACATCCCCTCGGGCCGCAACGGGCTGGTCGAGGACCACTACGCCAAGCTGGGCTTCCTGCCGGCGGGACGGGACGGCGAAACCACCCTGTGGCGGCTGGAACTGTCCGGCTGGGCCGCCCCGTCGTTGCCGATGCGGATCGTTCGATGACAGTGCCCCCCGTTGCCTCCTTCGCCTGGCTGCTGGCCAAGCTGGCGGTGTTCGTTCTGCTCGCCAACCAGGGCCTCAAGGTCGTGGTGGTGGCCTACCAGCAGTTCTGATGCCGAGCCCCCCGATCAGCCGCCTGTTCCATTGGACCGTCGCCACCCTGCTGGTGGTGGCGATGATCGAGCTGGCCTTCCGTCTGGTGATCTTCCCGGGCTGGCGCGACCTGCACCACGACATGTATGTGCCCCACCCGGCGTTCGGCCACTACACCAAGCCCAATCTCGACATCCGCCGCCTCAATCCGGGCAACTGGGACGTGCGGCTGCACACCAACGCCCTGGGGATGCGCGGCCGCAACGCGGACATGGCTGCCGAACTGGCGGGGCTGTGGGTCTTAGGCGACTCCAACACCTTCGGCGGCTATGTCGGGGACGGCGAGGTGTTCACCGCGCGGCTGGCCGGCTTCGGCCTGCGCTCGGCCAACCTGGCCTCCGAGGGGCACAGCCTCGCCTACCAGGCCCGGGTGTTGCGCTGGCTGGCGGCGCAAGGCAAACGGCCAAGGGCGGTGCTGGCGGTGGTGACCATCTATCACGGCATTAGACCCTATGAGGGCGCCGAAGCGGAGTTGCAGCATCCGGCGGCCATGGCCGCCCAGCCCGCAGACGCGCCGCACGCGGCCGAGACCCTGCGCGCCGGGCTGTCCGAGTTGGCCGGTGGACTGCCCACCTCGGCCTTGGCGGTGCGCACCTTCCTCGGCACCAACAGTGCGGTTTATGGCTGGCTGAAATCGGGAATCATGGGCATTCCCGCCCTGCGCGCCCTGAGCCTGACGGCGGGGCTGCGCACCGACCTGGACCTCGTCTACCCCTTCAGCCTCGACCTGCTGCGGCCGATGACCGAAGGCAACCCGGCCCTGGCCGAGGTCAGGGCCACCGCCGCCCTTCTGGCGGGGCTGGCGGACTTCACCCGGCGGGAACTCGGCCTGCCGTTCGGCGTCCTGGTGCTGCCCGGCAACCACCAGCTCTACCCCGCGGCCTTCGCCAAATGGCGGACCGCCAACGCCCTTGGCGGCGAAGATCTTGATCCGCTGCGGGCGCTGCGGGCGCTGGAGGCCGAAGTCGCCGCACGCGGCGTGCCCGCCCTCGATGTGCTGGCACCGCTGCAGGCGTCGCCCGTCCGGGTGATCTTTCCCGACGACGGCCACCTCAATGCCGAGGGCCACCGCATCGTCGCCGAGGCCGTGGCCGCCTGGCTGCCCGGAGCACTGGGGCTGGAGCGGCGGCCATGATCCCGGGCCTGGCGCCGGTCACGGTAGATTCGCTGGCCTTCCTCGCCCTCGCCGCCATGGTGGTCCTGGCGGCGTGGAGCGGCCGGCCGGCACGGTTCCGGGCGGCCTTGGCCGCCGCCAGCCTGGTGATGGCGGCCTCGTGGCTGAAACCCCTCGATGCGCTGGCCCTCGCCCTGTTCCTGGCGCCGCCCTATCTGGTCGCCAGGCGCCTGTGGGGGCGCGGCGACGCGGCGGGGCCATGGCTGCCGGCGCTGATTCTCTGGCAGGTGGGGCTGTTCATCGCCCTGCGCCGCTACGAGCCGCTCGACCGGGTGCTGGTCCACCCCATCGCCATCATCGGCCTGTCCTACATGCTGTTCCGGGTGCTGCACCTGGTCATCGAGGCGCCGCTGCTGGGGCGGCTGCCGCTGTCGCCGCTGCGCTACCTGAGCTATGTCGGCGCCTTCTGGACCCTGCTGGCGGGGCCGATCCAGCGCTACGACGAGTTCTGCGCCGGCACCGAGACGGCCGGCCGGCCGTCACCCGAGATGCAACTGGCCGCCGGCCACCGCGCCGTCAACGGCCTGATCAAGGCGTTCCTGATCGCGCCCGTGCTGCTCAACGCCTCCAAGCTCGACTTCCTCACCGCACCGGGGGCCGGCTGGAGCGATGCGCTGCTGGTGTTCTACGGCTATCCCGCCTACCTCTATCTCAACTTCTCCGGCTATACCGACGTGGTCGTCGCCCTGGCGGCGCTGTGCGGCACCCGGCTGCCGGAGAACTTCGACAGACCGTTCCTGTCCCGCAACATTCAGGAGTTCTGGGGCCGCTGGCACATCTCCTTCGGCATCTGGATTCGCTCCTACGTGTTCACGCCCCTGTGCAAGCGGCTGTTGAACGGCAGCCGCGGCCGCCATGCCGACGCGCTGACGGCGGTGGCGCTGCTGGCCACCTTCGTCGTGGTGGGCCTGTGGCACGGCACCACCCCCGGCTTCGTGGTGTTCGGCCTGGCCCACGGCGCCGCCATCGTGCTGAGCGCGGTGTGGGGCGGCCTGCTCAAGGCGCGGCTTGGCAAGGCCGGCCGCAAGGCCTTCCTCGCCCATCCCGCCACGGCGGCGGTGGCGACCCTGCTGACCTTCCACTTCGTCTGCCTGAGCATGCAGGCCTTCGCCAACCCGCTGGCCGCCACCTGGGCGGCGTGGGCGGTTTTCCTGGCGGGTTAACCCGCCGTCGCCGTCACCGCGCAGGAGATGGTGCTCCTGGTCTTGCGTGCCCGCTCCAGGCTGTAGCCGGTCACCGGGAAAAACGCCGCGTCCTCGACGCGCAGCCCTTGGGCCTCCACCAGACCGACCACCTCCTCGGGAGTGGCGAACAGGTGGATGTGGTCGGGAGCCGGGCTGTTGACCGGCACATTGAGGAACAGCCGCCCGCCCGGCGCCAGCCGCCCGGCCAGCGCGCGCAGCGCCGCCGCCGGGTCCTCCAGATGCTCCAGCACCTCGGAGGCGACGATGCTGTCGAAACGCGTCCCCGACGGCGGCGACCGCAGGTCCTGACAGCCCAACGCCACGCCGGTGCTGCCCAGCCGATCCAGCGCCTCGGCGGTGCGCCGCAGGCTGGTGGGGCTGACGTCCCAGCCGGTGAGGCTGTCGAAGCGGCCCGAGCCGGCGGCGAGGTGCAGCAGCAGCCCGTGACCGGGTCCCACCTCCAGGTGGCGGCCGCCGCCTTCGGCCAGGAAGCGGTCGCGGTAATGGGCCATGACGCCGCGGTGGTGCGCCCACAGCAGCTGCGACAGCAGCAGGCCGTTGAGATAGGGCGCCATGAAGTCGGGCCGGTCGTAGACTTCGCGCGCCGCGTCCTCGAAGCGGGACAGGCGATAGGTGCCGCTGCGCCGGAAGTGGATCTCCTCCTCCACCAGCCGCTCGCAGGTCCAGCGATAGTCGGCGCACAACCGCGCCAGACCGTCCCCGGCAAGACGAATGATCATCGCCGCCAGCTCCTGGCCGAAGGCGCGATCCTCCTCGGCGGGAAAACTCCTGCCGAGATAGCCCTCATGCTGTGGCCATGTCTCCAGCAGGCAGGCTGCGAGACCGGCGAGGTCGGGATGGCGATGGCGGTCGAAGGCGGGGGGCATATGGCATTTTCCAAGCTTGGGCGTTTCGTATAATCTCCCCCCCGATTCAAACCAACAACATCCACGAGTCCGACGCGTGACCGCCGCCGACATCCTGCGCTGCCCCGAATGCCACCGGCCGAATCTCTCCGCCGGCGACGGCACGCTGGCCTGCGCCGGCTGCGGCGCCGCGTTCCCGGTGGATGCGCGCACCGGGGTGGCGGCGCTGCTGGCCCGCGGTTCGGCGACCGAGAAGAAGGCCGACATCCGCGCCTGGTGGGGCGACCTCTATGAGCAGCTCTACGGCCCCACCGACCGCGCCCTGACCCCGGAACGCATGGAAGCGTTGCTGTCGCAGACCGAAGACCTGTTCCACCGCCGCCGCCTGCTGCCGGTGGTCGAGATGCCGCTGGCCGCGCTCCGGGGCAAGACGGTGCTGGAGATCGGCCCCGGCGGCGGGGCACACTCCTGCCTGTTCAAGCGCCACGGCGCCCATGTCACCGCCGTCGACCTCACCCCGGAGCGGGCGCTGTCGACCGCCTTCAAGCTGTCGCTGGTCAGGGGCGGCGAGGGTCGCGCCTTCAATGCCGACGCCGAGAACCTGCCCTTCGCCGACGGCAGCTTCGATTACGTCTATTCCAACGGCGTGCTGCACCACTCGGCCGACACCGACCGCACCCTGGCCGAGGTTTGCCGCGTGCTGAAGCCGGGCGGCCGCGCGGTGCTGATGCTCTATTCCCGGCATTCGGCGGTCTATTGGGGCCATATCGTGCCGCGCGGGCTGGTCTCGGGCGAGATGTTCCGCTGGCCGGAGCCGGAATGGATCGGCCGCGTCACCGAGGGCAAGCCCAAGTTCGGCCACACCCGCAATCCCTTCACCCGGGTCTATTCCGAGGCCGAGTTGCGCCGGGCGCTGGCCGCCTTCCGCATCATCAGCTTGCGCAAGAACAGCTTCCAGTTCGACAATTTCGCCATTCCGCGCCTGACGCAGCTGCGGGTGGCGGTGCTGAAGGCGCTGGGCCGCCAGCCGCATCCCGGCGCGCTGCTGGTCTACGGCGGTGCCGACTTCGTACCCGAGACCGCCGTCGAGCTGTGGCTGGGCACGCATATCGGCTTTGGCTGGAACATCGTGGCGGAGAAGCCGGCGTGACCGCCCACGACTGGACCGCACACCTTCCCATCGCCGAGGCCGCCGCCCTGCTGGGCGGTCACCACCTGCGCCACCGCCGTGCAGGCTGGTGCCAAGCCACCTGGAAAGGCGCGCACGACATCCACGTCTCCGCCGACCGCGCCGTCGAGGAGATCATCCTCGGCCAGTTGCGGGCCGCCTCGCGGCTGCCCATCCTCAGCGAGGAGGCCGGGGCCGAGTCCGGCGTCGGCGAGGGCGCCTTTTGGGTGGTCGATCCGCTGGATGGCAGCTTCAACTATGCCCATGGTCTGCCGCTATGCGCCATTTCGGTGGCGTTATGGCAGGCCTGGCAGCCGCTGCTGGGCGTTGTCTACGACTTTAACCGCGACGAACTTTTCTCCGGCATGCCGGGGCGCGGCCTCACCCTCAACCATGCGGCCGTGGCGCCCCCCGAGGGCGACGGCCGTGATATACTGGCGACTGGCTTCCCCGCCCGCTCGGACCACAGGGCCGGCGCCGAGCGCATGGCGGAGCAGGTGCACGCGTTCCGCAAGGTTCGCCTGCTGGGTTCGGCGGCGCTGTCGCTGGCCTGGGTGGCGGCGGGGCGCCTCGACGAATACGCCGAGGACGGCATCATGCTGTGGGACGTCGGTGGCGGTCTCGCCTTGGTGAACGCCGCGGGCGGCAGCACCGCGGCGGAGGCGCCGGCGGGATGGCTGGCCCCCCTGTCGGTGCGTGCCCGTCGCGCCGGCGCCCCGGGGCAACCATGATGAACAGCTTCCGCACCACCCGGGTTGCCGTCGCCTCGCGCTCGTTCTCGCGCCACCCGATCCTGCGCGCCGAACTGCTGGCCCGTTTCCCTGACGTAACGTTCAACGACGCCGGCCGCTCGCTGAAGGGCGACCAACTGGTGGCCTTCCTCGCCGGCCATGACCGGGCCATCACCGCGCTGGAACAGTTGGACGAGGCGGTGCTGTCGCGGCTGCCCGAGCTGAAGGTGGTGGGCAAATACGGCGTCGGCCTCGACATGATCGACCTTGCCGCCATGAGCCGACTGGGCAAGCGGCTGGGCTGGACCGGGGGCGTCAACAAACGTTCGGTCTCCGAACTGGTGATCTCGGCCGCCATCGCGCTGCTGCGCCACGTGCCCCAGGGCCACGCTTTGGTCAGGGGCGGCGAGTGGCGGCAGCTGATGGGGCGGCTGCTGTCGGAGCGCACCGTCGGCATCGTCGGCTGCGGCCATATCGGCAAGGACCTGGCGGTGCTGCTGCGGGCCTTCGGCTGCCGCGTGCTGGCACACGACATACGGGACTTCCCCGCCTTCTACGCCCGCCACGACATCACCGCGGTCAGCCTCGATGAGCTGTTGGCCGCCGCCGAGGTGGTGACGCTGCACCTGCCCCACGACGCCTCGACCCGCAACATCCTCGACGGCCGCCGCCTGGGGCTGATGCGTCCCGGCGCCCTTCTCATCAACATGGCGCGCGGCGGACTGGTGGACGAGGTGGAGTTGAAGGCCATGCTGCTGGACGGCCGGCTCGGCGGCGCCGCCTTCGACGTCTTCGCCGCCGAGCCGCCCACCGACCTCGACCTGCTGCGCCTGCCCAACATGCTGGCGCTGCCCCATATCGGCGGCTCGGCGGAAGAGGCGGTGCTGGCCATGGGCCGCGCCGCCATCGCCGGGCTGGACAACGCGCGCGACCCCATGGACTTCGCGGGGCAGGGCGGATGAGCAATCCCTTCCAGGACTTCTCCGCCGAACAGCTCATCGAGCGCAAGGACACCCTGGTGCGAAGCCTGGCCGGCCGGCTGGTACGCCTCGGCATCGAGCCCGACTACGCCTACGCGGTGATGCTCGACGCCCGCCGCCTGCCGCCCGACGACCGCATCGCCGTGTTGGAGGGCCTGGTGGAGATCGAGGCGATCAAGTACACCCTGGCGGCCCGCCGCATCCGCGAATTCGACAGTGAGGAAGAATGACCACCGGCAATGCCGACGCCTGGAGCCTGCCCGACGTCGTCACCTTCTTCGACACCGAGCGCAGCAGCACCGGGCAGGTCTACGCCTCGGAGTGGTTTTTCCTGAAAGGCCTGCTGAAGGAGGGCATCAGCGTGCTCGACGTCGGCTGCGCCCAGGCCGGCTTTGCCACGGTGCTGGGGGAGAACCTGTCGTCCTTCCGCTATACCGGCATCGACATCAGCGCCGCCATGATCGAGCGCGCCCGTGCCCGCCATCCCGACCACCGTTTCCATTGCGTCACCGAAACGGATTGGTCCGCTCTGGAGGACGAGCACTTCGACGTCGTGCTGGCGCTGGGAATCCTGCATCTGCATGAGAGCTGGCGCGACACCATTGCGCGGGCCTGGATCCACACCGCCGGAACCCTGCTGCTCGACCTGCGGGAACACGACGCGGCAACCGTGGAGGACAAGGCCGCCTCCTTCTTCCGCATGGATTTCGGCGGCGGCGACGGCGGTCACAGCGAAACCCGGCTGCCCTACGTCATCGTCAATTCGGCCGAGGCCTTGGCCACCGTGCGGCGCCTGACGCCGGGAGCGCGGCGATGCAGCCATTTCGGCTACCTTCATCCGGTCTCCGGGTCCGCCTCGACACCGGTGCCCGAAGTCATGGCCAACGTCTGGTGCATCGAGCGCTGACGCTTGCTTTCGGCCGGTCGGCCCCATATCAATGCGCTATACGAATCCACCGACGGGAATAGCCCCTCATGTCCGTCCGCGTCAGTATTGTCCTCCCCGCCTATAACGAGGAGCGGACGATCATCGACATTCTCGAAAAAGTCGCCGCCCAGACGGTGGACGGCATCGAGTTCGAAGTGGTCGTGGTCAACGACGGCTCCAGGGATGGCACCGCCGCCCGCCTGAGGAGCCGGCCGGACCTCTATTCCAAGTTCATCGACCGGCCGCAGAACGGCGGCAAGGGCGCCGCGGTCCAGGACGCGCTGGCCGCCGCCACCGGCGACTACATCCTGTTCCAGGACGCCGACATGGAATACGACCCGGCCGACTACGGCAAGCTGATGGCGCCGCTGCTCGATCACCAGGCCGACGTGGTGATGGGCAGCCGCTTCGTGGCGCCGCAGTGCACCCGGGTATTCTATTTCTGGCACAAGATCGGCAACGGGCTCATCACACTGACCTTCAACGTGATGAACAACACCACCTTCACCGATGTCTACTCGTGCTACCTGCTCTATCGCCGGGCGCTGGTCGATCCCGCCAGGCTGACCACCTTCGGCTGGGAACAGCATGCCGAGATTCTCAGCAAGGCGGTGCGGGCCGGACGGGTGTTCTACGAGGTGCCGGTCAGCTACCACGGCCGCACCTACGGCGAGGGCAAGAAGATCAAGGCCCATCACGCCTTCGCCGTGCTCGCCACCATCGTCCGCGAGCGGCTGTTCGGCGGCTAGATGCCGGTCCTGCTGCGAGGGCCCGCCGATTGCCCGGCCACCGGCTGGGATGCCTGGGCGGCGCTGCCGGGAACCGTGCCGCTCGGCCTCGACCCTTTGCGGCGCGCGCCGGTGCCGCTCGACGAGGCCTTCGCCGCCATCGCCGCCGAGTGGCAGCGGCTGGGAGAGCACCTTGCGGCCGAGCCCTCGGCCGGTCTGGCCCACGCCCCGGCCTGCGTCGGGACCATCTCCGACCTGGGCGAGATGCTGGCCTGGACCCGGATCGTCGAGGGCTGGGCGGCCGGGTCGGCGCGCATCCTCTGCCTCTGCGGCGATCCCTGGCTGTTCCGCCACCTCGCCGGCCGCCCCGGGGTCGAGGCCGCCGCCCCGCCGCCGCTGCGGTTGACCGAGCTGAGACTGCGGCTGCGGGGCTTTGCCGCCCGCGCCAGGGCGGCGCTGTCGGCAGCACCCGCCGCCCTCGCCTGCCGCGCCGCCGCAAAGGCGGTGCCGAAGGGAGCGGCGGTGCTGCTGGTCTACGGCCACCCCGCCAGCCGGCCCGAGGGCTTCGACGCCTATTTCGGCGCGCTGATCGCCGAGGTGCCGGGGGTGTGGCGCATCCTGCACACCGACTGCCCGGCGCCACGGGCCAACGCCCTCGGAGCCGGCCTGCACGGCTGGGGCTCGGCGCTGTACGCCCTGACACTCCCCTTCCGGCGCTGGCGCCCGAAGGAGGGCGGCTGGCTGGTGCGCCGCGCCGCCGCCCGCGAAGGCGGCACCGGGACTCCGGCCATGCTGGCCTGGCAACGCCACTGCCAGCGCCGCTTCCTGGCGCGGGTAAGGCCTCGGGTGGTGGCATGGCCGTGGGAGAACCAGTCCTGGGAGCGCGATTTCGTCCGCGTGGCCAAGACGCTGGGGGTCCGCACACTCGGCTATCAGCACGCCACCATCGGCAGCCTGGAACTGAACCACGGCGATTGCGGCGCCCTGCCGGACCTGATCGCCTGCGCCGGCAAGGCCGGCCTCGACCGGCTGACGGCCTGGGGCGTCCCGCCCGAGCGGCTGCGACTGGCCGGCGCCTGGCGCTTCCCGGCCTTTCCCGCCCTTGCCCACGACCCACGCGGCCCGGTCTTCCTGGCACTGCCGGTGAAGGCCGACCTCGCCCGGCAAATGCTGGACGCGGCTGGCGACCTCGCCAGGACGGGCCGCCGCTTCCTCGTGCGCGAGCATCCCATGACCCCCGTCGGCTTTCGCGACTCCCCCGGACTGGCCCGCAGTCCCGGCCCGTTGACCGAAGCGGGACCGCTGGCGGCGGTGCTGTTCGCCGCCACCTCGGTCGGCCTTGAGGCGATCCTGGGCGGCCTGCCGGTGGTGCGCTTCCTGCCGCACGGCATCCTCGCCAACGACATCCTGCCGCCGGGCATGGCCATTCCCGCCGCCGATGCCGAGGGACTGGCGGCGGCGCTGGAGGGTGCGCGCCCGATCGCGTGTGAGCCCGCCGCGTTCTTCGCCCCGGTCGATGTCGCCGTCTGGCGCGAGGCGATGTCATGAGCCGCATCCTGCTGCGTAAGGCCAAGCAATTGGCCGCCGACCCCACCCTGCTGCGCTTCCTGGTGGAGCGGGCGTTGGGCCGCGTCGCCAAGCCGAGGGCCTTCACCCCCGGCCATCCCCCCTACCTCGCCTCGCTGGCGCTGGGATCGCCGCCGGCATTCCGTTCCTGGCCCGAAACGACGTCGGCCGAGCCGCAGCGCGCCCTCACCCTGCCGCTTCCCGGCGCCTCGGTAACCCTGGAGCCGGGCGAGGCCGCCCGCCTGTTCGACACCGACTTCCCCGACCTGGAGACCCGGCTGGCGCTGCACCGCTTCGCCTGGCTGCCGCTGGTCGCCGCCGAGCCCGCCTGGGTCGTCGCCCTGTGGCGGGAATGGGCCAAGCGATTCGGCTGGCCCGAGCCCGGCTGGGAGTGGCACCCCTATACCGCCGCCGAGCGCGCCATCAACCTGCTGGCCTTCGCCCGCCGCCACGGCCTGCCCGGGCCGGCCGACGCAACCCTGGCCCTGCTGGCGGCGCACGGCCCGGCCATTGCCTCGCGGCTGGAATACGGCGGCGAACACTACACCGGCAACCATCTGGCCAACGATGGGCGCGGGCTCTACCTGCTCGGGCTGGAACTGGGCTGGGAGGCGTGCGCCGGGCTCGGCCGCGACATTCTGCTGAACGAGGCCGACCGCATCTTCCTGCCCACCGGCATGCTGCGCGAGGGCTCCAGCCATTATCAACTGCTGCTGGCGCGCGGCTATCTGTCGGCGTGGCTGGCCGCCCGCCGCCACCACCGCACCGAAGCCGCCACCCTGGCCGGCATCGCCCGCCGCGCCCTGGGCGCGGCACAGCGGCTGGCGCTGCCCGGCGGCCTGCCGCTGGTCGGCGACATCTCGCCCGACTGCCCGCCGGCCTTCCTCGCCTGCCTGCTGCCCGGCGGCGACCTGCACGGGGGCTGGGGCGGCCTGCTCGACGACGACGAGCGCGCGGCGGTGGCCCAACTGCGTGACGGCGCCGCCCCCGAGGGGGGCAGCGACGGCTGGCTGAAGGCCGCGTTCGGCGAGTGGGCCGGGCTGTGGTACGCGGCGCCGCAGGGCTGGCCGTTCATGCCCGGCCACGGCCACCAGGATCTGGGCGCCTGCGAGTTGCACTGGCGCGGAGTGCCGCTGTTCATCGATCCCGGCCGCGGCGGCTATGGCGAAAGCGGGCCGGCGGCGCTGTACCGCTCGGCCGCGGTGCATTCGACGCTGCACCTGGATGGCGCCGACCCCACGCCGCCCAACAAGCCCTATTACGACGACGCCTTCCGCGCCCGGGCCGGCGGCGGGCCGCCCCGCCTCGACCGCCTGGGCGACGGCGTGCGGCTGACCCATCACGGCTTCCGCCGCCAGGGCGCCAAACAGGTGGAGCGGCGATGGAAATTCAGTAGCGACGGGTTCGAAACGATCGATACGGTGGACGGTGGTGGCGCCCCCCGCATCACCCGCCGGCTGGTCACGCCCTGGCCGGTCAGGCTGGACGGCGGCGCCGCCCTGGTGCATACCCCGGCGGGCTCGTTGCGCATGACCGCCGACGCGCCGTTGACCCTGGCCAGGCTCACCCGCTGGACCGCCTATGGCGAGGGCCAGCCGGCGATGGCCATCACCGCCGAATGCGGTTCGCTGCTGCCCTGGCGCGGGCGGATGTCGGTCGAGGTGGTGTGATGTGCGGGCTGGTCGGTCTCTTCACCCCCCAAGGCGCCCGGCCGCCGGCAACCGATCTGACGGCGGCACTGGCCGCCATGCGCCATCGCGGCCCGGACGGCACCGGCAGGTGGGAGAGCCCGGACCGCCGCTACCTGTGCGGCTTCGCTCGGCTGGCCATCATCGACCTCGCCACCGGCGACCAGCCCATCGTCGAGGGCGACGGCGCCAATGGCGTGTCCCGGGTGCTGATGGGCAACGGCGAGGTCTACAACTACCTGGAACTGCGCCGCGAGCAGGCCGGCTACCGCTGGCGCACCCAGGGCGACATGGAGGTGGTGCTGCCGCTGGCCGCGCAGTTGGGCAAGGGCTTCGTCCACCGCCTCAACGGCATGTATGGGCTGGCGCTCTATGACCGCCAGCGGCACCGCCTCACCCTGGTGCGCGACCGGCTGGGCATCAAACCGCTGTACTGGGCCAGGCTGGCCAATGGCGGGCTGGCCTTCGCCTCCGAGGTCAAGGCCCTGTTCGCAACCGGAATGATTCAGCCGGCGGTGGACGAGGCGGCGGTGGCGCAGTACCTCGCCCATGGCTACGTGCCCGCCCCCGCCACCCTGTGGACCGGCGTCGCCAAGCTGCCGCCCGGGCATCTGCTGGAAATCGAAGCCGACGGCAGGATCGGCGTCGAGCGCTATTGGCGGGCACAACCGGCCGAGGGCATCCCCACCGATGCCGAGGGGGTGCGCGACCATCTCACCGCCCTGCTGGACGATGCGGTGGGGCTGCAGCTCCGCTCCGACGTGGCCCTGGGGGCGCTGCTGTCGGGCGGCATCGATTCGGGGCTGATGGTGGCGCTGGCCGCCCGCCGGCTCGACCGGCCACTCAACACCTACACGGTTCGTTTCGAGGGCGCAGCGGTCGACGAAAGCCCCCTTGCCGCCTTGGTGGCCGCGCGCTACGGCACCCGGCACCAGGTGTTCGACCTGTCGTCCGGCGACGTCGCCCGCCACCTGCCCCGGCTGGCCTGGCACTGCGACGAACCGCTGTCGGACGCCAGCCTGCTGCCCAACCAGCTGATCGAGGACGTGCTGGGCGCCGAGGTGCGGGTGGCCCTGAACGGTACCGGCGGCGACGAGCTGTTCGCCGGCTACGGCCGCTATTTCCAGCTTCCCGTCGAAGCGAACTACCTGCGGCTGCCGCGCCCGCTGCGGCGGATGGCGCAAGGGCTGGCCGAGCCGATGACCGCCTGGCGGCTGGCGCGGGCGGAGAAGTTCGCGGCCGACCGCGGCGGCTATCTGCACGACCACTCCACCCTGTTCCCCGCCCCCATCCGCGCCCTGATGGGCTGCCGCCTGCCGGGGGTGGCGGCGGCCCAGGCTCTGCACTTCGCCGAGTGGGACGGCGACGCCGACAGCGGCGCCCTTTACGCCGACCTCAACAGCTACCTGCCCGAGGACCTGCTGCTGCTGCTCGACCGCACCACCATGGCGGCCAGCGTCGAGGGCCGCGTCCCCTTCCTCGACCACCGCCTGGTGGAGGCCGCCCTGGCGGTGCCGCCGCACATCCGCGCCGCCGGCGGCCGCGCCAAGGCGCTGGAGCGGGCCATGGCGGCACCCTTCCTGCCGGCCGAACTGCTCGACGCCCCCAAGCAGGGCTTCGCCTCGCCGGTGCCGGCCTGGATGACGGGCGAGCTGGGCGCCATGGCGCGCGGACTGCTGTGCTCCTCCCGCGCCATCGAGCGCGGCTGGTGGACCGAGGAGGGCATCGGCCACCTGCTCGCCGACCCCGAGCGCCACGGCCACCGCGTCTATGCCCTGCTGATGCTGGAGCTGGTGATCCGGCTTCACGGCGAGGGAGAAGCCTTCTCGGGGAGCGCGGGCGTCCCGCCCGCTCCTTCCTTGGCGGGCGGGACGCCCGCGCTCCAGGTCTCCGTCATCATGCCGGCCTTTCGCGCCGCCGCCACCATCGGGCGGGCGGTGGCCTCGGTGGCGGCGCAATCGGTGAGGCCGGCCGAGATCGTCGTCGTCGATGATGGTTCCGACGACGAAACAATCGCCGCGGCCGAGGCCTGCCGGCCGCTGCTGGGGGAGATCCGCCTGATCGTCGCCCGCCAGGACCAGCTCGGCGCCGGCGCGGCCCGCAACCACGCCATCCGGCTGTCCTCGGGAGCGGTCCTGGCCTTCCTCGACGCCGACGACGAGTGGCTGCCCCGCAAGCTGGAGGCCAGTCTGGCCGAACTGAGCCCTGACCTGGCCTTCGTCTCGCACGACATGGTGGTGGGGGAGGGCGTGATGGACTGCGCCCGGCATTTCCGGCAGGCGGCCGACCCCCATGCCGCCCTGTTCGTGCGCGGTTTCGTCGCCACCTCGACGGTGGTAGCGCGGCGCGAAGCGGTGCTGGCTGCCGGCGGCTTCGACGAACGCCTTCGGTCCGGGCAGGACTACGCGCTTTGGCTGGCCATCGCCGGCTCGCGGCGGTTCACGGTGTTCGCCGGGGCGCTGACCCGCTACCACATCACCGCCGGCAGCATCACCAGCCAGGCCGACCGCCGCCGGGAGTGCAACATGGCCATCATCCGCCGCCACCTGCCCGCACTTCGTGCCCGCAGGGGATGGCGGACGGCGGTGACGGCGGGGTTGACGCGGCTGGCGGTGGTTCACTACGAGTCCCTCGCCGCCCACCGCGCCGCCAGGCGATGGGGCCGGATGGCGGCGGTGCTGGCGGCGCTGCCGGTCAATCTGGCGGAGACCCTGGCGGCCGTGGCCCCGCCGGTGCCGCCCGGCCGCCTCGCGCTGCTGCTGTGGCTGTGGATAGCTGCCATGGCCACGGCCTATCTCTGGCAGTTCCAGGAACTGGCCGGGCCGGTGCTGCGGGTCCTGGGGATCTGGCGATGAGCGGTCTGACCGTCGCCTTCCAGGTGCTGGCCTGCATCGGCTTCGGCATGCCGATGCTGCGCCTGTTCGGCATCGCCGCCACGCTGACCCGCGCCGAACAGGTGTGCTGGGCCTTCGCACTGGGCATGGGAACCCTGGGCTGGCTGGCGTTCTTCGTCGGAATCGGCGGGCGGCTGAGCCCCGGCCCGCTCGCCGCAGTGCTGGCGGCGGGAACCATGGGGCTGGTGGCGTTCCGGGGCGCCCCGGCACGGTCACCGCGCCGGGACGGCGGCTTCGGCCGGGCCGAGGCCCTGCTGATCGCCATCCTGGGAGTGGTCATGCTCGCCAACCTGCTGCAAGGGCTGTCGCCGCCGGCCGACGCCGATTCGATGGCCTATCATTTCGATCTGCCCAAGCGCTTCCTTGGCGCCGGCAGAGTCTTTTTCGTGCCGCGCGCCATGGACGGCGCCGTGCCGCTGCTGATCCACATGACCTACACCACCGCCCTCGGACTGGGCGGCGAGCAGGCCCTGACCCTGTGGACCATCGCGTCCACCTGGATGTGCGGCGGCCTGTTCTTCACCTTCGCCTGCCGCTTCCTCGACCGGCGCTGGGCCCTGGCACTGACGCTGGTCCTCCTGACCACCCCGGCGATGCTGTACGGCGGCGGCAGCGGCCAGGTCGAGGTGCGCAACGCCCTGTTCGTGCTGGTGGCGGCGGCCTCGGCGGCCGAGGCGCTCGGCAGCGGCCGCCGGCGCCACGCCGCCCTCGCCGGCGTGGCCACCGGCTTCTTCATGGCCGGCAAGCTGCTGGGGCTGGAATTCGCCCTCGCCTGCGGTCTGGTGCTGCTGGCCCAGCGCCGCTGGCTGGCGCATGGGCTGGCATTCACCATCGCGGCCCTGGCGGCCGGCAGCCAATGGTACCTGTGGAACTGGATCAACAGCGGCGATCCCTTCTTCCCGATGCTCTACGGGCTGGTGCCCTATCTCGACGCCAGCGGCTGGACCGTCGAGCGTCAGCGCGAATTCAACGCCTTCATCGCCAGCGACGAGCGGGCGGTCCCCATCAACCTCACCTGGCTGCTGGCCTATCCCTTTGTCGCCACCCTGGCGGGCAAGCCGGTCTTCGAATCCGGGCGCAGCGGGCTGGGGCCATTCGTGCTCCTGGTCCTGCCCTTCGCGCTGGCCGGCCTGTGGCGCTTCCGCCGCCGGCTGGGGGCGACCGCGTTGCTGCCGGCGGCCGCCATCACGGCGCTGTTCTACGTGGAGTGGTTCGTGCTGGGCTCGTCGCAGCGGGTACGCAGCGTGGTGCCGGTCTATCCCCTGCTGCTGGCGTGCGTGGCGGTGGCGGCCCATCGGTGGGCGGCGGCCAGGGCAAGCCTCCGCCCGCTGGCCGGCGCCATGGCGGTGACGCTGCTGGTGCAGTTGGGCGGACTGGCGGTGTTGACGGTGAACTACGCCCGCCATGTGCTGACCGGCGAGTCGCGCGACGCCTTCCTGTGGCGCAACACCACCGGCTACACGGCGGTGCAATGGATCAACCGCCACCTTACCCAGGCAGACCGCATCTACCTGGTGCTGCGGCCGCTCAACTACCTGATCGACGTGCCCATCTTCTACGCCCACTTCGTGCAGGAGGCCCGGGTCGACGTCGGCCCGCACGCGTCCGACCCGGTTCGTTTCGACCGACAGCTCCGCGCCGTCGGCGTCACCCATCTGCTGGTCACCGAACCGGGGGAAGGGGTCGCGCCGGCCGGCCTCCATCTGTGGCAGCGCCTGCGCGATCGCGGCTGCCTGGAGCTGATCGAGACCTTCCAAATCCGCACCACCGCCTCGCGGACGCTGACCCCCGATGCCGGAGGGGGCACCGCCACCTCCCATGTCTACCGGCTGGGCGAACCGAGCTGCCTGGATCGATAATGGGCGCCCGGTGGCATCGGCCCGAAAAAGAGCTTAATCCATTGGCCGGAAGCGACTATAACACCTTCGGCCTCACTGGGCCGGCCGCCAAAGGCACATCCATGACGATCATGTTCCTGACCTCCTCGACGATACGGTCGGCGCCGAACCCCGCCGGGTACGGCATGCGTCGCTCATGACCTCCCAAGCCGTGTTGGACCGGCCCGGCGTGAGCCAGAACCGGTCGGGATTGATCTGTGTCAGTGTCATCATCCCGGTCTACAACGAGGACGGCACCATTCTCACGGTCCTGGAGAAGGTCGCCGCCCAACGGGTCGACGGCGTCGCTTTTGAGATCATCGTGATCGACGACGGTTCACGGGATGCCACCGCCGCGGTTGTCGCCTCGCGGCCCGACCTTTACACCCGCTTCATCCGCCGAGCCGGCAATGGCGGCAAAGGTGCCGCGGTCAAGGACGGCCTCGATGCCGCCACGGGTGATTTCATCCTGTTCCAGGACGCCGATCTTGAGTACGACCCGGCTGACTACGGCAGGCTGTTGGCGCCGATACGGGACCACGCCGCCGATGTGGTCATGGGAAGCCGCTTCATCTCCCCCGCCTGTACCAGGGTCGTCTATTTCTGGCACAAGATGGGGAACCACCTGATCACGTTGTTCTTCAATATCATTTATAATACAACCTTCTCCGACATCTATTCCTGCTACCTGCTGTACCGCCGTTCATTGGTCGATCCCACTGCCCTGAGAACCTTCGGTTGGCAGCAGCATGCGGAAATTCTTTGCACGGCGGTGCGGGCGGGACGCATCTGTTACGAGGTCCCCGTCAATTACCACGGGCGCACTTATGCCGAGGGCAAGAAGATTCGCGCGCACCACGTCATCGGCGTCCTGCAGACCATCCTGCTTCAGCGCTTCAAGACCTGAGCCCGCCGAGAGATGGGATGGGTTGAAGCGCTCCGGTCGGACAAAGCTGCGGTGGCCACCCTGGCCGCCATCGCGGCCGTCCTGTCAGGCCTGCATTTCGGCGGCATGCCGGAACATTATATCTATGTGCTGAGCGCCTATTATTTCCCCGAGATCGCCGCCGCCGATTTCAACCTCAGCCAAAGTTTCTGGTCCGCCTCCTCGGTCATCTACGCCCTCAACAGGGTCCTCGCGCTGCAGCAGAACGAGATCCTGGTGCTGGCGACGGCGGTTGGCGTCGGAACCGCCGGAAGCGTGATCGCCCACCTGATTCTGCGGCGCCATTTCGCGCTCTCGGCATGGCAGGCCGCGGTGGCGGTGCTCCTGCTGCTGATGGTCGATCGCAAGATCCTCAGTTCGGCATGGCCGGTGCTGATGCCCATCCATCCGGGCTCTCCCAGCATGCTGACCAACCTGCTGTCCATGACGGTCCTGCTGCTGCTGCTGGAAAAGCGCATCCAGTGGGCCGGCATGGCCTTGCTGGCGCTGCACGCCTTCGCCACCAAGGAAAACGTCCTGCTGCTGCCCTCAGCCGTGCTCTATGCGCTGGCCTGCCGCGACCTGGGCTGGCGCAAGGCCTTGTGGTTCCTGCTGCCGCTGGCCTATCTGGCGGTCATGGCCCTGACCCAGACCCGCATTTCCGCCCCCCATGACGTGATGCTGGAACTCACCCGCATCAACCTCGACACCGAGGGCCGGGACGGCAATTTCCTGCTGCATGGCCCGCTGCCCAATGCCATGTTCCTGGCGAGCCTGGCGGCCACCGCCTGGCTGGTTCGGCCGTATGCCGCGCATGTCCGTCGCCTGGTCTGGGCCTTTGTGGCGACCGCCGCCATGCTGTGGCTGGTCAGCATCGCCTTTACCGCCGGCCTGTGGACGCTGCTGCCGTTGCCGCAGTTGGTCTATATCGGCCCGGTCCGCTCGATGCGCTTCGCGGTGTTCCTGTTCTATCTGGTGGCCGGCGCCCGCATCCTCACCGCGGTGCGCCTGCGACCCAGCGAACGCGGCGGCCTGCTGGTCGGCCTGCATGGCCTGAGCCCACATTCGGTGCTGTCGACCGCGCTGGCGGTGCTGGCAGTGGCCGCGTCCCTGCTGCCGCGCTTCGCCGCGGGCCGCAGCGCCGGGTTCGCCCGGCTGGCCGAGGGCTGCGGCGGCTCTCGCCTGCCGCTTCTGCCTCCCGCCGTGGCGGTGGCGGCCTGGGTCGCGATGCAGATGGGCTTCTCGGGGTATTACGGCTGGGCCTGGGATCGGGTGGCATTGGCCGAGACCGGTCGGTTCAGCCCCCAACTGGCGCTGACCGCCCTGGACTGGCGCGGCATCGCCGAGCTTCGCGCCGACCCCATGTACGAACTGCTGGCCATCTACAAGCCGGACCGGCGGGGCTATCTGACGTCCCTGGTCCTCAACGCCCATGCGCGCAAGGCGGCCTTCAACAGCGCCTCGTTCATGGGGTTCAGCCGAGCCCCCACCCTGGAGCGGCTCACCGAGGCGCTGAAGCGGCCGGTCGTCGTCGACTCCGTGCTCGCCGCCTTGAACGGCGGCCGGCCGGTATCGGAGGCGGACCGCCAATTCATGATCGCGCGGAAGGTGCGGCTCCTGGTGCCCGACGAGGCCGCCGCGGCCTTCGGACCGGCCGAGCGGGCCAAGCATGGCCGTTTCGTTGTGCTCGAGTTACGGTGAGACCCACTCCCTTGAACCTTCCGGACAAATTAAAGTCGATGGACGATCACGAACAGCAAGCGGGGCACGGCGGCGGAGACGTCAGCTATGACGGCCGCGACCTTGAAGTCTTGGCGGACATGCCGCGTTACCACAGGTGGATCGTCGATCGCTTCGCCGGGTATCTGCGCGGCCACATCATCGAATACGGCCCAGGCTGCGGCTCCATCTCCAGGCTGCTGTTGCCCTATGCCGAGCGATTGGACCTGGTGGAGCCCTCCGCCAACCTGACCGGGCTGCTGCACGCCAAATTCGCCGACCAGGGCAAAGTCCGCATCCACGGCCAGATGCTTGAACAGCATCTCGTCGACCTGCCCGACGCCTCGGTGGACACCTTCGTGCTGGTCAACGTCCTCGAGCATGTCGAGAACGATGTCGCCGCCATGGCCAACCTGTTCCGCAAGCTGAAACCGGGCGGCCATGCCGTGATCTTCGTGCCCGCCATGAAGTTCCTGATGAGCGAACTGGATCGGGTGCACGGCCACTATCGCCGCTATCACCGCGGCGAGTTGCTGGAGATGGCCAAGCGCGCCGGCTTCACGGTGCGGCTGAGCCAATACATGGACGTGGTGGGCGTCGTGACGTGGTATCTGGTCAACACGCTGGGCGGCCGGACCGACTTCAACCCCGAGTTGGTCCGGGTCTACGACCGCTGGATCCAGCCGGTGACGGCGGCGATCGAGCGCGTCTTTCATCCCCCCCTGGGCAAGAACGTCATCCTGGTGGCGCAACGCCCCCAATGACACTACCTCACCACAGATCAGTTTATCCAAACCTGCCAGAGCGGCGGCAGCGACCATAGTCGCTGAAGGCAGGTCTGGATTCGCCGGATGCCCCTGGTGAACAGGGATGTCAGCGCCCTGGCGTAGTT
>JACPDP010000038.1:2276-43788 GCA_016183945.1 Magnetospirillum sp. | reverse complement strand
GGTGGTGGGGGGCGACGGCAACGGCTTCCGCGCCCGGCTGGTCAGCTCCCGGGCGCTGCCGCGGGGTGCGGTGGTGGCCGGCATCGACGGCGCCGGGGTGGTCGGCAGCGCATCCTACCGCTCGGTGCAGATCGCCGAGGGCCGCCACATCGAGGACATCGGGGTGCTGGCCTATCTCAACCACTCCTGTGCCCCCAACGTCGCCATCGACGTGGAGAGGATGGTGGTGATGGCCATCCGCCCCATCGCCGCCGGCGACGAACTGACCTTCTTCTATCCCTCCACCGAATGGGACATGGCGCAACCGTTCCCGTGCTGGTGCGGCGCCAAGGGCTGTCTGGGGTGGGTCGGCGGCGCCCGCCACGTCGCCAAGGAGGTGCTGGCCCGCCATGTGCTGTCGCCCCACATCGCCCGCCTGGCGGGGCTGGCGCGGTGAGTTCCGCCGACGACCGCGTGCTGGCCGGGTTGGCCGCCGAGCGGGGGACGCCGCTCTATGTATACCGCGGCGCCGTCATCCGCGACCGCTTCGCCCGCCTTCGCCACGCGCTGCAAGGCGTCGAGGGGCGCATCCTCTACGCCATGAAGGCCAACCGCAATGCCCGGGTGCTGCGGCTGGTGCGGGCCGAGGGCGACATCGGCATCGATGCCTGCTCGCCGCGCGAAGTGGCCACGGCCCTGGAGGCCGGCTTCACGGCGGCCGAAATCTCGGTGACCGCCGGCATGCTGTCCAACCGCGACTTCGCCCGTTTCCGCGAGCAGGGGGTTCACCTCAACCTCGACACCCTCTCCGCCATCCGCCGCTGGGGCGCCATGGTGCCGGCCGGCACCGCCATCGGGTTGCGGCTCGATCCCGGGGTGGCCATCGGCTATGACGGCTCGGCCAAGCTGGTCTACGGCAACGGCAAGTTCGGCCTCGCCATGTCCGCCGCCGCCGCCGCCGCCGAGGCCGCCCGCGCCGCCGGGCTGGTGGTGGACACCTTGCACATGCATTGCGGCTGGAATTTGCAGGAGGCGGCACTGCCCGCCTTCGAGACGGCGCTGGCCGGCATCGCCGCCCTGGCCCGCCGGTTGCGCGTCCGGGTGGTCAATGTCGGCGGCGGCCTCGGCGCCCGCTTCCGCCCCGAGGACCGGCCGCTGCCACCGGAGGCCTGGGGCGAGGCGCTGCGGCGCCACCTGGGCGGCCTCGGCTGCACCGTCGCCTGCGAGCCCGGCACCTTCGCCGTCGCCGAGGCCGGCGTGCTGGTGGTGGAGGTCAACACGGTGGAGCGGCGCGGCGACACCGACTGGGTCGGCGTCGACGCCGGTCACAACGTCAACGTCTACGCCGCCCATTACGGCATTCCGCTGGCGATGTCGGCGCTCGGCCGGGGCGAGGCCGCGCCGCTGCGGCGCTACACCGTCGCCGGCAACATCAACGAGCCCAACGATGTCTTCGCCCGCGACGTCCTCTTGCCCGAGGTGAGGGAAGGGGACCTGCTCGTCCTTCATCCGGCCGGCGCCTATGGCAGCAGCATGGCCAGCGACCACTGCCTGCGCGGCTGGGCGGGAGAAGTGCTGCTGGGGTGACGCAATCCCGTTTCCCGGCGGTTTTCGCTGGGGGAGGGGTCTACTCCGCCGCGCCCTCCAGCTCGGTCTCGAGGCGTTGCTGCAAACGGGCGGCCTCCTGTTGTTTGCGCCACATCTCGGCGTAGCGGCCGTCGGCGGCCAGCAGAACGGCGTGACGGCCGCGCTCCACCACCTGGCCCTGCTCCAGCACCAGGATCTCGTCGGCGTCCACCACGGTGGACAGGCGGTGGGCGATCACCAGGGTGGTGCGATCCTTCGAGACCTCGCGCAGGCTGACCTGGATTTCCTTTTCGGTGTGGGTGTCGAGCGCGCTGGTGGCTTCGTCGAACACCAGGATGCGCGGGCCTTTGAGAATGGTCCGCGCGATGGCCACCCGCTGCTTCTCGCCCCCCGACAGCTTGAGGCCGCGCTCGCCCACCCGGGTGTCGTAGCCCAGCGGCAGCGTGACCACGAAGTCGTGGATGCGGGCCAGCCGGGCGGCGGCCTCGATCTCGTCCTGCGACGCACCGGGCCGGCCATAGGCGATGTTGTAGCGGATGGTGTCGTTGAACAGCACGGTGTCCTGGGGAACGATGCCGATGGCGGCGCGCAAGGATGCCTGGGTGACGTCGCGGATATCCTGGCCGTCGATGGTCACCCGGCCGCCGGTGACGTCGTAGAAGCGGAACAGCAGGCGCGAGATGGTCGATTTGCCCGCCCCCGACGGCCCGACGATGGCGACGGTGCGGCCGGCCGGCACGGTGAAGCTCAGCTCCTTGAGGATTTCGCGCTCCGGCTGATAGCCGAACCGCACCCCCTCGAACGCCACCGTGCCGCCGTTCAGCTGCAGCGGCCGGGCGTGGGCGGCGTCCTCGATCTCGGCGTGCTCGGACAGCAGGCGGAACATGTGCTCCATGTCGGTCAGCGACTGCTTGATCTCGCGGTAGACGAAGCCGAGGAAGTTCAGGGGCAGGTAAAGCTGCACCAGATAGGCGTTGACCAGCACGAAGTCGCCGATGGTCATCGAGCCGTCGGCCACCCCATAGCCGGCCTTGATCATGATCAGCGTCAGCCCGACGGCGATCACCGCACCCTGGCCGATATTGAGCATGGACAGCGTGGTCTTGCTTTTCACCGCCGCCCGCTCGTAGCGTTCGAGGGCGCGGTCGTAGCGGCTGGCCTCGTGCGCCTCGTTGCAGAAATACTTCACCGTCTCGAAGTTGAGCAGCGAGTCGATGGCCTTGGTGCTGGCCTCGGAATCGGTCTCGTTCATGCTGCGGCGGTACTGGGTGCGCCATTCGGTCACCGTCAGGGTGAAGCCGATATAGACCACGATGGTGGCCACGGTGATCAGCGCGTACCAGGCGTCGTACAGCCCCCACAGCACCGCCGTCACCAGGGCGATTTCCAGCAGGGTCGGCAGGATGTTGAACAGCATGAAGTTCAGCAGGAACTCGATGCCCTTGGTGCCGCGCTCGACGGCGCGAGAGATGCCGCCGGTCTGGCGGTCGAGGTGGAAGCGCAGCGACAGGCGGTGCAGATGCCCGAACACCTGCAGCCCCACCGAGCGGATGGCGCGCTGCGCCACCCTGGAGAAGACGATGTCGCGCAACTCGGCGAAGGACGAGGACAGCACGCGGGCCAGGCCATAGGCGGCCAGGATGCCCACCGGCACCATCATGGCGCTTCCCTTGGCCCCCAGCGCGTCCACCGCCTGCTTGTAGAGCAGCGGCACGAACACGTTGACGCCCTTGGCCGCCACCAGCAGCAGCACGGCCGCGACGACGCGCAGGCGCAGCTCGCCCTGGCCCGGCGGCCACAGATAGGGCAGCAGGGTGCGGAGGGTGTGCCAGTCGGCCCGCGGGCCTTGGCCGTGGGAGCGATCCCAGGTGGAGGGGAGGCGGCGGCGCATGTCCCTAACATGGCGGTGTCGAGGGCGTACCGCAACACATCTGCTCACCGCAAGGGGTTTGCCCGAGCCCGCCGGTGGTTATATGCTGCACCGCATGAAACACCCTTCGGACCTGCAGGGCGGCAACGTTGCGTGGGGGCGTGTCCGGCTGCTGGTCTTCAGCCTGGACGACGACTTCCGTTTCCTGGTGCGCTCGACCTTTCGCAAGCTGTCGATCCGCGACGTGGCTTCCACCAGTGTCCCGGCGGACGGCATGCCGCTGCTCGCCCGCGGCGCCGACCTGGTGCTGCTCGATTTCGGCGCCCAGCCCGATCAGGGGTTCCTGATGCTGGAACGCATGCGCGCCTCGGAGGACAAACGCTTCATCGACGTCTCCGTGCTGGCGGTGGTGCCCGTCGACGCGCCCAAGCTGGTCCGCCGCGCCCGCGAACTGGGCATCGAGGGCGTGGTGCCCAAGCCGATCTCCGGCCATGAGTTGGTGCTGCGCGTCGCCGAGACGCTGACGTCGCCCACCCGCATGCCGCCCCCCGACAAACCGGCGGAAAAGCCGCGCGTCATCCTCAATAAACCGAGTGCCGCGCCCACGCCGGAGCCGCCCCCCCCCATTCCCATTCCTCCCGGCATTCTCGATCCGGTTGGGCGGCCCGGCGAGGCGCCGGCCCCCACCGCCTTCGTGCCACGAACCGGCCACGGTCGCGGCGGTGTGGCCGGTATCGCGATCGCGCCCCGGCCGTCTGCGGCCGGCGATGGCGGCGTCGGGGGTGAGATCGCCAGCCAGCCGCGCCCCTCGGTCGGCGGCTTGAGCGACGACGATTTGGCGGTGATGAAGCCGGGGGGCGGTGTTCTGGTCGAGCCCGCCGCTTCGCCGCGGAAGCCCCGCGGCGGCGAGAGCCCGGCGGCCAAGCGACGCCGCGAGGCGTGGGAGGCCGAACTGGCTCAGTTGGGTCACAAGAAAAAGAAGGCCGGCGAGGATGTCGCCGTCTTCGACGTGGCGGCGGTGGCGGCGGAGCACGTCAAATGGCTGCAGTCCAAGGGCGCCGAGGGCAAGCGCGCCAATCTCGAGGGCATGGATCTGGCCGGGGCCGACCTCTCGAAGTCGGTGCTGGCCAATGCCACCTTCCGCGGCGTCGACCTGTCCGACGCCACCTTGGCGGAGTCGCGCCTGGACGGCGCCGACCTGCGCCGCGCCATCCTGTCGGCGGCGAACCTGTGCGGCGCCAATCTCGGCGTCGCGTCCTTGCGCCACGCCAATCTGACCCTGGCCAACCTGGACAATGCGGTGCTGCGCGGCGCCGACCTCTCGGGCGCCACCCTGCGCGGCGCCAAGGTCAGCGCCACCGATTTCAAGGGAGCCATGATGGTTTCCACCGACCTGCGCCAGGCCGACCTGCGCCAGGCCGACAATCTCACCCAGGCCCAGGTGGACAAATCCTTGTGCGACATGTCCACCAGGCTGCCGCCGGGCGTATTCCGGCCGAAGCGGGACGGCGAGTGAGCCGCCATGGCGGCTCACCGTCGGGCGGTTGGGGGGTTACCTCTCGCGGCGCAGAACGTATCGCACCCGCTGGCCGCTCGCGTTGAAGGCGAAGCCGTAGATCTTGCCGGCGTCGGTGAGCACGCCCTCGAAGGCGAAGCGGCCGGCCTCGCCGGCGGTGAGGCGCACCGTGCAGGCGCTGACCGCCTCGATGCGCCCGGCAATGACGCCGCCCTCCTTCCAGCCGAAATCGCTGTTGTGGTCGTTCTTCTGCTCCAGGCGGAACTCGGCGCCGGCGAACTCCCACTTGGCCATGGGGGCCACCCAGCGCCCCTGCAGCCAGGCGCCGCTGTCGCTCCTGGCGGTGTCGCAGCCGGCCTCGGGCAGCGGTTGGGGCGGGCCGATCTTGGGCGAGCGGGGAAAATCCTCGGCCGCCGCCGGGCCGGCGACCTGCAATACGGCCGCCACGAACAGCGCCGCAAGGACCATGGGAGCGCGCATCTAACTTCCCTTCCTGACCGGAATGTAGCCGCGTTCGCGCATGCAGGCGTTGATCATCCCGTCGTATTGCTTCTTGGCCTGCAGCCGGTCGTATTCCCGCAAGGGGTTCGCCCCCTCCTCCTCGCGCCAGCCCACCTGGCGGTCGGCATAGGCGCGGCAGGCGGAATAGTCGCCGCTCCACCGGTCCTTGGGGACGGAGGGATGCATCCAGGGCACGCCGGCGGCGCAGGCGGCCAGCAGCAGCAACAGCGACAGGGCGGAGAACAGGCGCACGGGTATCGATCCTTGCTCGAACGGCGCGCCATATTGGCAAGGATCGATCCGTGCGGCTACCGCTTCCTTTGCGGCACCGGGTCCGGCGTGGGTTTGCCGGGGTGGGTGACCGGGGTGTAGGACGGGGGGTCGCTGGCCGGGAAGGAATCCTCGCTGGCCTGATCGACGACGTCCTCGTCCTCTTCGGGTTTCGGCGGCGGCACCTTGCTCTTCCGAGTCTCGCCCATGACGGTTGACCTCTCGCGATGGGAATGGCCGCCATGTGGTCACCCCCATCCGGTGGTGCAATCGCCCAAATGCCTATGACCGGATCAGGTCCCGCATCAGCGCGGCGATGGCGGTGTCGGCGCCGTCGGCGATCTGCGAAATGGTGGACTCCAGCATGTAGCAGGGGGTGGTCACCACGCGACGCGCCCGATCCACCACCACCTCGCCGTGACCCCGATTGTGGTGGCGGCCGCCCATCTGCTCCAGGGCGGCGGCGGTCCCGGCGTCGTTGCCGATGGTGACATCCGCTTCGCCCAGCACCCGACCCAGCACGGCCGGGGCGATGCGCAGGGCGCAGATGGGCTTGCCGGCCGCATTCATCGCCTTGATCGCCCGCTCGACCGCCGGCTCCACCGTGCATTCCGGACCGTCGACGGCAAACGAGGACAGGGTCTTGGCGGCGCCGAAACCGCCGGGCAGCACCAGGGCGTCGAACTCGGCCGGGTTGAACGTGGCGAGGGCACGGATGCGGCCGCGGGCGATGCGGGCGGATTCCACCAGCGCGTTGCGGTTTTCCGGCGATGGCCTGCCGGTGAGATGGTTGATCACATCCCGCTGCGGGATGTCGGGGGCGAAGCATTGATAGGTGCCGCCCTGGCGTTCGATGGCGAGCATCGCCAGCACCGCCTCGTGGATTTCGGAACCGTCATAGACGCCGCATCCCGAAAGCACGACGGCGAAACAGGGTTTAGGAGGCATGGCGGGTGGTTCCTTCGACTGTCGGTGCCCTTCAGTATAGCCGGAAATCGGGTTTCCTCGACACCGGCCGCTGGTCTATCGTGCCATCATGCTGCGCTGCCGAACCCGGTCTCGCATCCGCATATGGAAAGTTCTGGTATGAATGAACATCGGGCCTACCGGCGCCTGGAAGCGGTATTCCGGAAGGTGAGCGTCCTGGACGGCTGCCTGTCGGTGCTGCATTGGGATATGTCCACCATGATGCCGGCAGGCGGCGCCGAGGCCCGCGCCGAGCAGATGGCGACGCTGAAATCCATGTCGCACGAATTGGTCACCCGCCCCCAGGTGGCCGAGTGGCTGGAGGAGGCCTCCGAGGAGGATCTCGACCCCTGGGAAAAGGCCAATCTGCGCGAGATGCACCGCGACTGGGTGCACGCCGCGGCCGTGCCCGCCGACCTGGTGGAAGCGCTGGCCCGGGCCGAATCCACCTGCGAGATGGTGTGGCGCCAGGCTCGGCCGGCGTCGGACTTCCTGATGGTGCTGCCCAGCCTGCGGGAGCTTCTCCACCTGGTGCGGCAGGCGGCCACGGCCAAGTCGGCCCGGCTGGGGGTGGGGCTGTACGACGCCCTGCTCGACCAGTACGAGCCGGCGGCGCGTTCGGCCGAGATCGACCGGGTGTTCGCCGACCTGGAGGGCTTCCTGCCCGGCTTCGTCGTCAAGGCGCTGGAGGTGCAGTCACGTCGCCCACCGGCCCTGGCGCCCAAGGGGCCGTTCCCCGTCGACCGGCAGCGGGACCTCGGCCTCAGGTTGATGGCCGCCCTGGGCTTCGACTTCAAGCACGGCCGCCTCGACGTGTCGTTCCATCCGTTCTGCGGCGGCTATCCCGAAGATGTGCGCATCACCACCCGCTACGACGAGGACAACTTCTTCTCGGCGCTGATGGGGGTGCTGCACGAGACCGGCCACGCACTCTACGACTTCGGCCTGCCCGATGGCCATTGGCGGCATCAGCCGGTGGGCCGCGCCCGCGGCATGGTGGCGCACGAGTCCCAGAGCCTGATGCTGGAGATGCAGGCCTGCCGCTCGCCGGATTTCCTCGCCTTCGCCGCTCCCCTGATGCGCGAGGCCTTCGACGGCGAGGGAGAGGCCTGGGAGGCCGACAACCTCTACCGCCTGGGCACCCAGGTCAAGCGCGGCTTCATCCGCGTCGAGGCCGACGAGGTCACCTACCCGGCCCATGTCATCATCCGCTACCGGCTGGAAAAGGCGCTGATCGAGGGCCGCATGGAGCTGGACGACCTGCCGGCGGCGTGGAACGACGGCTATGCCCGCCTGCTCGGCATCACGCCTCCCGACGACCGCCGCGGCTGTTTGCAGGACATCCACTGGTTCGGCGGCGCCTGGGGCTACTTCCCCACCTATACGCTGGGGGCCATGACCGCGGCGCAATTGTTCGACGCGGCGAAGACGGCCGATCCCGACGTGCTGCCCGGCATCGGCCGCGGCGATTTCCGGCCGCTGATGGGGTGGCTGCGCAGCAACGTGCACGGCAAGGGCTCGCTGCTGGCGACGCAGGACCTGCTGAGGGACGCCACCGGCCGGCCGCTGGACGCGGCGGTGTTCAAGGCGCATCTGGAGAGACGGTACGGCGGGTAGGATGTAAAGCGGGCGTCCCGCCCGTCCCTCAATCCGCCTTGATCAGCGTGCCGACGCCGTGCGGGGTGAACAGCTCCAGCAGCAGGGCATGCGGCACCCGGCCGTCGAGGATGACGGCGGCTTCGACGCCCTGCTCCACCGCGTCCAGGCAGGTCTCCACCTTGGGGATCATGCCGCCCGAAATGGTGCCGTCGGCGATGAAGGCGCGGGCCTGGCCGGCGGTCATCTCGGGCACCAGGTTGCCGGCCTTGTCGAGCACGCCGGCCACATCGGTCAGCATCAGCAGGCGGCGCGCGCCGGTGGCGGCGGCGATGGCGCCGGCGACGGTGTCGGCGTTGATGTTGTAGGTCTCGCCCGAACCGCCCATGCCCACCGGGGCGATCACCGGGATGATGTCGGAATCGCGGAAGAAATCGAGGATGTGCGGCGTGATCTCGGCCGGCTCGCCGACGAAGCCCAGATCGATGATCTGCTCGACGTTGGAACTGGCGTCGCGCTTGGTGCGGCGCAGCTTGCGGGCGCGGATGAGGTGGCCGTCCTTGCCCGACAGGCCCACCGCGAAGCCGCCGGCCTCATTGATGGCCGAGACGATCTGCTTGTTGATGGAGCCCGACAGCACCATTTCGACCACGTCGATGGTGGCCTGATCGGTATAGCGCAGGCCGTCGATGCGGGCCGTCTTGATGTCGAGGCGCTTCAGCATCTTGTCGATCTGCGGCCCGCCGCCATGCACCACCACCGGGTTGATGCCGACCTGCTTCAGCAGCACCACGTCGCGGGCGAACAGGCGGGCGAGATCCTCCGACTCCATGGCGTGGCCGCCGTACTTGACCACCAGGGTCTCGTCGGAGAACTGGCGCATGAAGGGCAGCGCCTCCGACAGCGTCTTGGCGCGATCGAGCCAGGCCTGGCGGTCATGCATGATGTCGGGGATGTCGTCGCTCATGGGAGTCCTCCGTCAGGCGGGATTCGCCAGCGTTGTCAGCTCGGCCCTCAATTCGGGGATACCGGCCCCCTTCTCCGAACTGGTGGCGATCAGGGTGGGGTAGGCGGCGGCGTGGGCGGCGATCTCGGCCCGGGTGCGGCGGACCACCTCGTCCAACTCGGAGGCCTTGAGCTTGTCGGCCTTGGTCAGCACCACCTGGTAGACCACCGCCGCCTTGTCCAGCATCGTCATCACGTCGCGGTCGTTGTCCTTGAGGCCGTGGCGGGCGTCGATCAGCAGCACGGTGCGGCGGAGGTTGGGGCGGCCCTTGAGATAGCCCCGCACCAGCCGGGTCCACCGCTCCACCTTGTCCTTGGGGGCGCTGGCGAAGCCATAGCCCGGCATGTCCACCAGCACCATCCGGCCACCCAGGTCGAAGAAGTTGAGCTCCTGGGTGCGGCCGGGCGTGTTGGAGGAGCGAGCCAGGGTCTTGCGCCCGGTCAGCGCGTTGATCAGGCTGGACTTGCCGACGTTGGAGCGGCCGGCGAAGGCGATTTCGGGCAGGTCGTGGGAGGGCAGGGAGTCGAGCCCCACCACCCCCCGCAGGAAGGTGCATTCCTTGGCGAACAGCAGGCGGCCCGCCTCCAGCAGGTCCGCCTCCTGCCTATCTGCTTCGGGCGCGCTCAGGGTTTCACCCCGGCCTTCCGCATGATCACCCATTGCTGCAGGATCGAGAGAGTATTGCTCCACGCCCAGTAGATCACCAGGCCCGAGGCGAAGTTGGCCAGCAGGAAGGTGAAGATGATGGGCAGGAACTGGAACATCTTGGCCTGGATCGGATCGGCCGGCTGCGGATTCAGCTTCTGCTGCAGCCACATGGTGCCGCCCATGATCAGCGGCCAGATGCCGAGATGCATGAAGCTCGGCGGATCCCACGGAATGACGCCCAGCAGGGTGAAGATGTTGGTGGGATCCTGTGCCGACAGATCGTGGATCCAGCCGTAGAAGGGGGCGTGGCGCATCTCGATGGCCACGAACAGCACCTTGTAGAGGGCGAAGAACACCGGAATCTGCACCAGCATCGGCAGGCAGCCCGAGACCGGGTTGACCTTCTCGCGCTTGTAGAGGGCCATCATCTCCTGCTGCATGCGCACCTTGTCGTCGGGGTAGCGCTCCTGCAGGATCTTGATGTCGGGCTGCAGCTTCTTCATCTTGCTCATGGCCATGTACGATTTGTTGGCCAGCGGGAACATGGCGAGCTTGATCAGCACGGTCAGCGCCAGGATGGCCAGGCCCATGTTGCCCAGCGCGGTGTTGAGCATCTGCAGCAGGTAGAAGAACGGCTTGGTCAGGAAGTAGTACCAGCCGAAATCGATCGCCAGGTCGAACCGGTCGATCTTGAACTTGTCGGCATAGCCGTCCAGCAGCTTGACCTGCTTGGCGCCGGCAAAGAAGTTGAAGCCGGCCTCCTGCGACTTGCCCGGCTCGACCACCTTGGCGTTGCCCAGATAATCCACCTGGTAGCGGTCGGCGCCATTGTCGAGGCGCTGGTGGATGAAGCGGCCGGTGATCTCGGTGCGGTCGCCGGGAACCAGGGCGGTCAGCCAGTACTTGTCGGTGATGCCGGCCCAGCCGCCGGCGGTCTTGAGGCGAACGCTGCCTTCCTTGCGCAGATCCTCGTACTTGACCTCCTTGAGCGTGCCGTCGAACACACCGAGCGGGCCTTCGTGCAGGATGTACATGCCGGCCACCGGCGGCGTGCCGGTGCGGGCGATCAGCGCATACGGGTGCAGGCTGGCGGGCTTGTCGCCGTAGTTCTCCACCCGCTGGGCGACGGTGAACATGTAGTCCTCGTCCACCGCATAGGTGCGGACGAAACGCAGCCCCTCGCCGTTGTCCCACATCACCGAGACCGGGTTGGCCGGCGTCAGTTCGGCGCCCGGCTTCACCGGCGTCCAGATGGTTTCGGGGCCGGGCACCCTGACCGAGGTGTCGGCCGGCACCCAGCCGAACTCGGCGTAATAGGGCTCCGGCGCCGCCGCGGGCGACAGCAGGCTGATCTCGGGGCTCTTGGGATCGGCTTGCTCGCGGTACTTCACCAGGGTGATGTCGTCGATGCGGGCGCCGGTCAGCGACACCGAGCCGTGCAGGTTGGGCGTGCGCACCGGGATGCGGCGGCTCTTGTCCAGGGCCGCGGCGCGGGTCTCGGCGGCGGTCGCCTTGGCGGCGGGCGACTGGCCGGGCACCGCCGGCGGCTGCGCCGCATTCTGGCCCGGGGTCTGGGCCGCGGACTGGGGATTTTGCGGCGACGGTGGGCTGCCCGCCTGTTCGGTGGCCTGCTGCGGCGCCGGCTTGGCCGGGAACAACCACTGGAAGCCCAGCATGATCACGACCGAGAGAACGATGGCTATGAAAAGATTGCGCTGTTCAGTCATGACATCCTATCCGGGCTGGGTCGATCGGACCCTGCTGTCTTGGGTTCGGGACCCCGGGGTTCGGGAACCGGGTCCCAGCCGCCGTCGTTCCAGGGGTGGCAGCGGCAAATGCGCTTGGCGGCCAGCCACGAGCCGGCGACGGCACCATGCTTGGCCACCGCCTCGATGGCGTAATGCGAGCAGGACGGGGCGAAACGGCAGCAGGCCGGCAATACCGGCGACAGCAGCAACTGGTAGCCGCGGATCAACCCGCGCAACACCATGCCGGCCGGACTGCTTGTGCCCACAACGTCAACCTCCTACTGGCGCCCTCGAAACCTTGAGGGCGCCGACACGTTTTAGCGCGGCCAGCAAATCCTGCAACAGAAGAGAATAGGGACGCGTCAGCGTCTCCTGCCGGCCGATGACCACTAAATCGAGGCCGGGTGCGGCATGGGCGGGAAAAATCTCGGCCACCGCCGCCTTCAACCGCCGCCTTGCCCTGTTGCGGCAGACCGAATTGCCCACCTTCCTGGTCACCGTGAAGCCGACCCGCACCGTATCAAGCGCCACGGGCTCGGGCGCCGGGACTTCGGTCACGGTTGGGGCCGCCTGCAGCACCAGACCGGGGGCGGCCCATTTGCGCCTGACCCCGGCGACGCGCAGAAAATCGGCCCGTTGTTTGAGCCGCGCCAGCTTGACGCCGGAGTCGCGCGTGCTCAAACCGAACCCTTAGGCCGACAGGCGCTTACGGCCCTTGGAGCGGCGATTGGCAACGATGCGGCGGCCGCCGACAGTGGCCATACGCGCACGAAAGCCATGGCGGCGGGCGCGGACGAGCTTGCTCGGCTGATAGGTACGCTTCACGACGGTGCACTCCGATTCGAAACTGATCTTCTGAAATGGAAGGCGAGTGTATAAGCCGGGCCGGGGGAGGAAGTCAATCGGCGCCTTGCCCCCGTCACCGTCCGCCGCTAGTGTAGCCGACTTTCCGCCGCCAGGAGCCGCATCGGCCTTGAAATACGTCAGCACCCGGGGCAAGGCCCCCGTCCTTGATTTCGACGATGTCCTGCTGGCCGGACTGGCCCGTGACGGCGGCCTTTACGTGCCGCAAAGCTGGCCGTCCTTCTCCGAACCGGAAATCCGCACCCTGCGCGGGCTGTCCTACCCCGACCTGGCGGTGCGCGTCATGCGCCCCTTCGTCGAGGGCTGCCTGACCGAGGACGAACTGTCGGCGCTGGTGGCCGACGCCTATGCCGGCTTCACCCATCCCGCCGTGGCGCCCCTGAAGCAGATCGGCCGCAATCGCTGGGTGATGGAGCTGTTCCACGGCCCGACGCTGGCCTTCAAGGACTACGCCCTGCAATTGGTCGGGCGCCTGTTCGACCATGTGCTGGCCAAACGCAGCCAGCGGGTGACCATCGTCGGCGCCACCTCGGGCGACACCGGCTCGGCCGCCATCGAATCCTGCCGCGACCGCGATCGCGTCGACATCGCCATCCTGCACCCCAAGGGCCGCGTCTCCGAGGTGCAGCGCCGCCAGATGACCACGGTGCTGTCGTCCAACGTGCGCAATCTGGCGGTGGACGGGACCTTCGACGACTGCCAGGACCTGGTGAAGGAGCTGTTCGCCGACGAGGCTTTCCGCGACGAGCTCAACCTGTCGGCGGTCAATTCCATCAACTGGGCCCGGGTCATGGCCCAGGTGGTTTATTATTTCCATGCCGCGGTGGCGCTGGGCGCCCCCGACGTGACGGTGGATTTCGCGGTTCCGACCGGTAATTTCGGCAACGTTTTCGCCGGCTTCGTCGCCAAGATGATGGGGCTGCCCATCGACCGCCTGATCGTCGGCTCCAACACCAACGACATTCTCACCCGTTTCTTTGAGGGCGGCGTGATGAAGACCGAGGGGGTCGTCCCCACATTGTCTCCCAGTATGGACATACAGGTCTCCAGCAACTTCGAACGCCTGGTCTTCCACTACCTCGGCCACGACGGCGCCGCGGTGGAGCGGCTGATGGGCGAGTTCCGCCGCACCGGGTCCCTGGCCATGCCGCAGGGCGCCTGGGTCGTCATGCGCGAGCTGTTCGAGGGCCATCGGTTCGACGACGGGGCGACTCTGGCGGCCATGCGCTCGCTGGCGGCGGCCACCGGCGAGGTGCTCGACCCCCATTCCGCCATCGGCGTCGCCGCCGGGCTGAAAGCCGCCGACATCCGCCGCGACGCCCATCTGGTGGCGCTGGCGACGGCGCATCCCGCCAAGTTCCCCGACGCGGTGGAAAAGGCCACCGGCATTCGCCCCGCCCTGCCGCCCCACATGGCCGACCTGTTCCGGCGCCCCGAGCGCTTCGAGGCCATCGGCAACGATGCCGCCGCCCTCAAGTCCTATGTCCGCGCCTTCGCCGGGCGGGCCCGGGCATGAGTACCATCCGCGAGACCGTCCTTCCTTCCGGGCTGCGCATCGTCACCGACCCCATGGCAACCGTCGAGACGGTGTCGCTGGGAGTGTGGGTCGACGCCGGCACCCGCCACGAGCGTCCCGACGTCAACGGCGTGTCGCATCTGTTGGAGCACATGGCGTTCAAGGGCACCGAACGGCGCTCGGCCCGCGTCATCGCCGAGGAAATGGACGCGGTCGGCGGCCACCTGAACGCCTACACCTCACGCGACCATACCGCCTATTACGCCAAGATCCTCAAGGAGGACGTGGCGCTGGCGCTGGACGTGCTGGCCGACATCCTGCAGCACTCGGCCATGGATTCCGAAGAGCTGTCGCGCGAGCAGGCGGTGGTGGTGCAGGAAATCGCCCAGGCCATCGACACTCCCGACGACATCATCTTCGACCATGTCCAGGCGGTGGCCTTCCCCGGCCAGTCGCTGGGCCGCCCGGTGCTGGGCACCGAGGAACTGGTGCGGGGGATGACCCGCGACACGGTGCTGGGCTACATGCGCCACCACTACTCGGCGCCGCGCATGGTGCTGTCGGCGGCGGGACGGCTGGAGCACGACGCCCTGGTGGAGGCGGCGGCCAAGGCATTCTCGGCGCTGCCGGTTCCCGGGACCGCCGCCACCGACGCCTGCCGTTATGTGGGGGGCGATTTCCGCGAGGACCGCGACCTCGAGCAGGTCCATGTGGTGGTCGGCTTCGACGGCGTGTCCTACAGCGACCCCGATTACTACACCGCCTCGGTGCTGTCGACGCTGCTGGGCGGCGGCATGTCGTCGCGCCTGTTCCAGGAGGTGCGCGAGAAGCGCGGCCTGGTCTATTCCATCTATTCGTTCGTTTCGTCCTACGACGACGGCGGCCTGTTCGGCGTCTACGCCGGCACCGGCGAGGACGAGGTGGCGGAACTGATCCCGGTGATGTGCGACGAGATCGTCAAGGTGGCGGGCGGCGTGGCCGAGGACGAGCTGCTGCGTGCCCGCGCCCAGCTCAAGGCCTCCATCCTGATGAGCCTGGAGAGCACCACCACCCGCTGCGAGCAGTTGGCCCGCCAGATGCTGATCTACGGCCGCCCGGTGCCGGTGGCCGAGGTGGTGGCCAAGGTCGAGGCGGTCACGGCTGGCGACGTCGCCCGCGTCGCCCGGCGCCTGTTCGCCGGCACCCCCACCTTCGCCGCCATCGGCCCATTGGCCAATGTCGAAGGCTACGACAAGGTGGCCGGTCGGCTGCGCCCCTAGTCCACCCCCAGGATCATAGATTTTGCGCACCGAAAGAGGGTCATGAGACCGCGCAATATGCTCGCCACGCTGAAAATGTCGGCCGCTTCGGCGTTGCGGGCACGGGTGGCGCGGCTGCGGGGCAAGAGCTGGGTGCCGCACCCGCGCACCCTGCTGTTCATCGAGCCCGTCACCCACTGCAATCTGCAATGCTCGTTCTGCACCTCTCGGTTCGAGCTGCGCCCGCATGCGGTGATGAGCCTGGAGACCTTCCGCGACTACGCCGGCCAGGCCATCGCCATGGGCTTCGCCGATTTGGCGCTGACGCCCATCAACGGCGATGTCTTCATGGACAAGGGCATCTTCGATAAGCTGCGCCTGCTGGAGGATTGGCCGGGCGGCCACGGGGTGCTGATCTACACCAACCTGATCGGGGCACCGCCGGGTGCCCTCGACGACGTCCTCGCCATGCGGCGGCTCAAGCAGTTCCAGGTCAGCGTCTACGGCCATGACTTCGCCACCTTCGGCCGCATCACCGGCCGCGGCGAGGGGCAGTTCCGCCGCCTTCTGGACAACCTGGCGGCCGCCGAGCGCATCGTCGCCACCCGCGGCCGCCCACACGGCCTTTCGATCTGCCTACGCACCGAGCACAACTGGCGCCTCGACGGTTCCGGCGACGGCGAACTCCAAGCGCAGTTGCGGCGGTTGCAGGCACTGGGGGTGCCGGTAACGGCGCATTCGACCCTGGACGATTGGGGCGGCCTGATCGGCGAGGGCGATCTCGGCGGACTCGACATGACCCTGATCCGTGGCCGCTGGCTGGCCAAGACCGGGCCATGCATCCTGCCGTTCTACAATGTCCAGGTGCTGGCCGACGGGCGGGTCAACGCCTGCGCCTGCCGCGACATCAAGGGCGATCTGGTGATCGGCGACCTGCGCCGCCAGCCGCTGGCCGAGGTGCTGTCGGCGGCCAATCCCGCCTACAGGGCGCTGATCGAACGCCAGCGGGCGGGCGATTTTCCAGATAGTTGCCGCGGCTGCTCGTTCTATCGCAGCATCCACGACCCGCGCATCGCCGGTGCCTCGCCGCTGGGGGCGATGGAGTTGGAGGACTTCCTGCGCTCGTGAGGGTCGTTCTCCCCGGGCGAAGCCGGGGAGGGCAGGGGGGCGAGGGACCACATCCGCTTAGACATCGCCGTTTGCTCCGCAGCCACGAAAGGGCGGCGGGCGCATAATCGTGCCCGGGATTCGACCCCCGGACTTCGACCGAGGAGGCCTCCTCCATGCGCACCCCCCTGCTGCTTGCCGTCGCCGTCCTCGCCGCCGCCCCCGCGCTGGCGGCGGCGGGCCGGTCGGCGGGCGAGATCTGCTTCAGCGCCGGGTTCCGCCCCGGCACCGCCGCCTTCACCAGCTGCGTCATGCGCATGGACGGCGACGATCCCCTGGCGGCGCTGGACGATGCCAAGGCCAGCCCTGAAACCGTTCCCGACGGCGCTCCGCCGGCGCCGAAGCACGATGCCGACGGCCGCGTCGTCGCCGGGGTGAAACTTCCCCCCTCGACCGAGCGCAAGCCGCCGCCGCTGCAGGGCAACATCGTCATCAACGGCGAGGTGATCTCGTCGGCGCCGCCGCCCGCCACACCGCCCCCGGCGTCGTCGCCCTCGGCATTCCCACCCATCGCCCAGCCCACCATGCCGGTCATCACCGTACCCAATTGGTCGTGGGACGGCACCGGTATGCAGTAGGGACTGGCATAGGGGAGGACTTTCGTCGTACCGTTCGCCCGGGATGAACCGGCCGGGAAAGGCGGATGACGGCGGAGCTCGACAAGGCGGTATTGCTGCAGCTCCAGTTCACGCCGCTGTTCACCGGCCTGGCGGAGCGCGACATGCGCGAGCTGCTCGACGGCGCCGCAGTGCGGGTGCTGGCCCATGAACACCTGCTGTTCGAAGCCGGCGACGAGGCCCGTGATTTCTACGTGGTGCTGGACGGCCACGTCGAGCTGTCGGTGGACAGTGACGGCCGGCGGAGCGTGGTCGAGGTGGCGCGCAAATCCGCGGTGCTGGGCGACGCCGCCATGTTCGCCGGCGGCGGCCATCTGACGGCCGCCCGGGTGCTGTCGGGGGCCACCGTGCTGGCCATTCCCGCCGCCTCCTTCCTCCGCCGCCTCGACGAGCGCCTCGACATCCTGCTGCACATGCTGTCGGCCATGTCGTTCCGCCTGCGCATGCTGATCCGCCAGATCGCCGAGTTGAAGCTGAAGACCACGGCACAGCGCCTGGGCAGCTTCCTGCTCACCCTGGTGGAGGCGCCAAGCGGCCGCGCCGAGGTGCGCTTTCCCTACGACAAGAAGCTGGTGGCCGACGAGTTGGGAATGAAGCCGGAAAGCCTGTCGCGCGCCCTGGGCAAGCTGGCCAAGGTGGGGGTCGATTCGCGGCCCGACAACCTGGTGGTGGTGGCCGATGTCGGCCGGCTGCGCGACTTCTGCGTCGAGGACGACCTGGGATGACGCTCTCCGCCGCCGACTTCGACCTCGCCGCCCGGGCACCGCTGTTCGCCGATCTCGGCCGCCGCGACCTGCTGATGCTGCTCGACGGCGCCCACACCGCCGCCTATCCCGAGGTGGAGCTGCTGTTCAGCCAGGGCGACGCCGCCGACCGTTTTTTCGTGCTGCTGGAAGGCCGCGTCAACCTGTTCGCACTGACCGAGACCGGCGACCACTCCATCATCGAGGTGTTCGACCCGGTCTGTACCTTCGCCGAGGCCGCCATCTTCTCCTCGGGCAAGTTCCCGCTGAACTGCGAGGTGATGGCCGGGGCGCGCATGGTGCACATCCCGGCCCCCCCCTTCCTCAGACGGCTGTCGGAGAACCGCACCCTGGCCTTCAAGCTGCTGGCCGGCCTGTCGCAATGGCAGGGGCGCCTGATGCATGAGATCAGCGAACTGAAGAGCAAATCGCCCGGCCAACGTCTGGCCACCTTCCTGCTCGTCCTGTCGGCGAAGGCGGCGGGCCATGAACGGGTCCGTCTGCCGCTCAGCAAGGCGGCGCTGGCCAGCCGCATCGGTATCGCCCCGGAGAGCCTGTCGCGTGCCCTGAACCGTCTGAAGGCGGTGGGTGTCGAGACCCATGGGCGCGACATCGTGCTGACCGACGTCGAGGCCCTGCGGCGCCTCTGCCACGAGGGCGGCGGGGACTGAGACTTTTCCCACTTTCCTACGTGATCAACGTCAAGGAAGCATCCTGTTCCGGCCGGCACCCTGGCAGCGTCGGAGAGTGAGGTGTCGGGCATGGCTGGGGATGGGGAAAAGGCAAGCGGCGAACCGCCGGAGTGGCTGGCGCTGGCGCTCGACCAGGCGGCGTTCGACGTCCGGCCCCTGCTCGCTGAGGGAGAGGACCCCCTGATGGCCATCATGGAACGGGCCGGCACGGTGGAGATGGGCGGCGTCCTGGTGGTCGACGCGCCGTTCAACCCGTCGCCGTTGCGCCGGGTCCTGGCCGGGCGCGGCTTTTCCTCCTATGGCCGCAAGCTCGCCGGGGGGCATTGGCGGGTGTACTTCCACCTCGACGGCGGCGCCGACTGGGACCGCGAGGCCGAGGTCGATGTCGGCCCCGAGGGCGCCTTGACCTGGCGCGAGGAGGACGGTCTGCACATCGACGTGCGCAAATTGACGCCGCCGCAGCCGCTGGTGGCGATCCTGCGGCTGGTGGATGGCCTGGGCGGGTCCGATACGGTGGTGGTTCACCACGACCGCCACCCGCACCTGTTGGCCCCCGAACTGGCCGAGCGCGGCTGGCGCATCGCCCGGGTCACCGAGGAATTCGCCAATATCCGGCTGTGGCTGGAGCGGATGTCCTGATGTTCCCCGGATCGCTCACGATGGGCGCGCAGGATCGCCTGCTGCCGCCGTCGGTGCCCAATCGCTTCTTTGCCGCCGCGGTGGTGTCCCACCTGCTGGCCTGGGCCGCCCTGCTGGGCGCCGATCCGGCCGAGGCCATAGGCTTCCTCGGCGGCCAGGGCCTGGTGTTGGCCGCCCTGCATCTGGTCACCTTGGGCGTGCTGGTGATGACCGCCATGGGCGCCGCCATTCAGCTGCTGCCGGTGGCGACCCGGAAGCGGCTGGGGCCGGTCTGGCTGTGCCGGGTGATGTTCTGGCTGTATGTGCCGGGCGTTGCCGCGCTGACGCTGGGCTTCTGGCTCGGCCAGCCGTGGCTGCAGCATCTCGGCGCCACCCTCGCCATCGCCGGCCTGGCGGTATTCGCCGGCATGATGGCGGCCAATCTGCGCAATGTCGCCGATCTCGCCGGAGTGACCCGCCATTCCTGGCTGGCGCTGGCTTCCCTGGCCGGCCTGACCGTGCTGGGATTGGTGCTGGTGATCGACTTCACCGCCGGATTCCTGCCCAGCCGCGCCGAAGTGGCGACCGCCCATGCGGTGTTGGCCGGCTATGGCTTCATGGGCATGCTGGCCCTGGGTTTTTCCACCGTGCTGATTCCCATGTTCGTGCTCGGCCAGGCGGTGCCGGAGGTGGTCGGCAAGCGGTCATCGGCGCTGGCCGGTGCCGGGCTGGCGTTGGGGGCCGGCGGTGCCCTGGTCGGCCTGGGATGGCTGGCGGCGCTGGGGCTGGCCCTTGGCGGGGCGGCGCTGGCGATCCACTTCCGGGGAATGGCCGCCACGCTGAAGAGCCGCATGCGCAAGCGCCTGGAGCCGTTCTTCCGCATGGTGTGGGTGGGCTGGGCCCTGCTGCCGGCCAGCCTGGCGATCGGGCTGGCCCTGGCGCTGGGCGCGCCGCCCTCGCCGACCGCGACGCTGTGGGGCTTCCTGCTGGTGTTCGGCTGGCTGCTGACCTTCGTCACCGGCATCCTGCAGCGCATCGTGCCGTTCCTCGCCTCCATGCACACGTCGGGAACCGGCAAGCCGGCGCTGCTGTCGGCGCTGACGCCCGGGCTGCCGCTGAAGCTGCACTTTGCCTGCCATCTGGCGGCGCTGGCCCTGATCACCGCCGCCATCCTGTCCGGCTGGACCCCGGCCTTCCGCCTGGGAGCGGCGGCCGGACTGGCCGGCGCCGTCGCCTTCACCGCCTTCGCCATCGAGGTGATGCGCCGCTTCCGCGCTCACCTCGCCGCCTACGCCACCCCCCCAACGTAAGGACCCCCCAATGTTCAATCAGACCCAGATCGGCGCCCTGCTGCATCAGGCCCACATGGCCACCATCGAGGCCCTGCAGCAGTTGGAGGAATTCATCGGCGTGCGCGGCGTTCCCGCCGTCGACGACGGCATCCGCAAATTCCTCGATCGCTTCGCCCGCACCATGCGCGAAGAGGTGGAGCTGCATTTCGGCTTCGAGGAAAATCACCTGTTTCCGGTCTTCCTCAGCCAGGGCGAGAGCGGCATCGTGACGATGCTGACCCACGAGCATCGCTCCATCCTGCCCTTGGCCATTCAGGTGGCCGATCTGGCACAGGCCGCCGCCGCCGCCGGCACCTTCAGCGACGACTCCTGGCGCGAATTCCGCGATGCCGGCGCCGAGTTGATCGAGCGTGAAATCTTCCACGTGCAGAAGGAAGAGATGGGTCTGCTGGCCGCCATCTCCTCCCTGGTCGACCCCGAGATCGATGCCCGCCTGGCGGAAACCTACCGGAAGCTCCAGGGCTGAAACGGCCGAGGATGAAAAAGCCCTCTCCCCTTGCGGGAGAGGGCTTCAAATCAAGGCTTGGGGCGTGGCTCGGGCCGGAGATCGGCCAAGCGCGAGGCGCGGCACTGGCGCCGAAGGGTCAGCACATCCAGGGCACGGTCGGCATCCTTGCGGGTGCGGGTGAGCGCCAGTTCCTCCCAGCGACCAAACGGCGGCTTGTAACTCAGCACCTCGCAGCGCTGCGGTCCGATCCAGCGCACCACTCGCCAGTCGGCACGAGCGCCGGGGATGATGGCAAGGACGGCGGCGAAGGCGAAAACGGCGGCGAGCAGGCGGCGCATGAAGCGTCCTCCCCGGCAATTGCGCTCACCCGAGGATGAGCGTAAGCCGCTCTGTCCGGCAATGGCTCGGATAGGGATGGCCGGGGAACTTCCGAGCCGACCCGGGTGCTGAAGCAATTGCGGCACCATAGCACAGCCGCCAGGACGCGCTCGGTCACCACCAGATGTGGGGTGCGGCGGTTGCAATGCGGGCAGTCTAAAATTTCGTCTCGGAAGCAATTCATGGTGGGTCTCTGTCGTTTCATGCGGCTTGATTAAAGGCCGGAAGACTTCGAGACAAGCGACCGTTCCGTGACATTTTTCGCCGCAATCATCCTCTTGGGGCTACCCCCTCAGGGGAGTGCGGTTGCTACCGCCACCTAGGATGTAGACCGGCAGGGCAATAGCCGCTCCGGCGCGGTTCGGCTATGACTTGGGCCGCCCCGAGGGCCAATTTGACAGGATGAAAGACATGGTCGCCTGGATGCACCTGTTCTCCGCCTCCGCCGCCTGGATGGGGGCCACCGAGGTCAGTTTCGTCTGCACCCAATGCGGCGCCCATTCCGAGACGCCCGTCGACGACATCATCGAACGCCACGGCGAGGACTGTACCCTGGGGGAGGTGGTAGCCGGGGCCTCCTGTCGCCGCTGCGGCAGCCCGTTCATCCTCGCCACCCCCGCCGAAGAGGATGAGACGTGATTGTGGCGGCGGGGTCGACTCGAAGCGCGGCCGTCCAAAAGTCTGCTTAACCTTGAGGCGCCGCTGCTCCCACCGTATTGTCCCGTCTGACCAACGACCGAAGGATGGCAGACGGTGGCTCCCTCGCAGCTTGAGCAGGCGTTCCGCTTGGCGGCGCAACAGTTCGGTGCCGGCAACCTGACGGCGGCGGAAGAGGGCTGCCGGCGGATTCTCACCGTCGATCGCAAATGCGTTCCCGCCCTGCAGATGTTGGGCGCCATCGCGTTGCGCAAAGGCGATCCGCGTGCCGCCGGCAAGTGGTTCGGCGAGATGGTGCGCTGGGCGCCGGGTTCGTTCGAGGCCCATGCCAATCTCGGCCTGGCGCATCTGACTCTCAACCGGCCGCGAGACGCGGTGAAGTCGTTCCAGGCGGCGATTCGCATCGCCCCCACCGTGGCCGGCGTGCACAACGACCTCGGCAACGCGTTGAGGGCCGCTGGCCAGCTCGAAGTCGCCGCCCGCAGCTACGAGACAGCGGTGCGCCTGCGGCCCGGATTTGCCGAATTCCACGTCAATCTCGGACAATGCCGGTTGGACCACGGCCAGGCCGACCGGGCGCTGGAGTGCTTCCGTCAGGCGCTGGCGCTCGACGCTGGCCATGTGCGGGCATGGACGGCGGCCGGCATCGCGCTGGCGGTTCTGCGGCGCTTCGACGCGGCGGAATCGCATCTGCAGTCGGCCATCCGCCTCGACCCCCGTCACGCCGCCGCCCACACCAACCTCGGCCTGGTGCTGTCGGAGACGGCGCGGCCGGAGGCGGCGGCGGAACGGCACCGCGAGGCGCTCCGCCTCAAGCCGGACTATCCCGAGGCGATGGCCAATCTCGGCGCGGTGTGCTGCCAGTTGGGCCGCTTCGACGAGGCGGAAAGGCTGTATCGTACCGCGCTGGCGGCCCGACCCGACCATGCCCTGATTGCTGTCGGCCTGGGCGACACCTTGCGGCGCGTCGGCAAGCTGGAGGAGGCCCAGGCCTGCCTGCGCCAGGTATTGCGCCGCTCTCCCGACTGCGCCGAGGCCCATGCCGGCCTTGGTCTGGTGCTGCACCATCTGCAGCGCTACGACGAGGCCGAGGCCTGCCACCGGGCGGCCTTGCGGCTGCGGCCCGACCTGCCCGGCGCCCACCACAATCTGGCTCTCGCCCTGATCCAGCAACGCAAGGACGACGAGGCCATCGTCAGTTTCCGCCGGGCGCTGGAGCTGCGGGCCGAGGTCACGACCGTGGCCGAGCTGTTCATGGCCCGTCGGCACATCTGTGACTGGGATGGGTCGGAAACCGACGAGGCTGCCCTGCTGGATTCGACGCGGCGGGACGCCGGAACCGTGCATCCCTCCTACCTGCTGGGCATGACCTCGGCCGAGCCCGCCGACCAGTTGCGGGCGGCGCGGGCCTGGGCGGAGAAGCGTTTCCGGGGGGCGGTCGAGGCCACCCCCCGTCGGGAGCGCGCGGCAGGCGAGCGCCTCCGCCTCGGCTATCTGTCGCCCGACTTCTATGACCATCCCGTGTCATGGTCTTGCCGTTCCTGCTGGCCCGTGTCGCAGGTGGCGGCGCAAGTGTTCGAACTGCACGACCGTGGGCAGTTCGAGGTGGTCGCCTACTCCAACAGTCCCGACGACCGCAGCCCCTTGCGCGACCGCGTCGTCCGCGCCTTCGACCGCTTCGTCGACATCCGTGCCATGACCGACGCCGATGCGGCGGCGCGTATCGCCGCCGACGGCATCGACATCCTGGTTGATCTGGCTGGCCACACCACCAACGCTCGGACGCGAGTGCTGGCCCACCGTCCGGCGCCGCTGCAGGTGAACTTTCTCGGGTATCCCGGAACGGTCGGATCGGACTGCGTCGACGCCATCATCGTCGACCGCTTCATCGTGCCTCCCGAACGGCAGCCCGACTTCGCCGAGAGGCTGGTGCATCTGCCCGACACCTACTTCCCGCATGACCGCCGGCGCGAGATCGCCCAACTCACCCCCAGCCGCGCGGAATGCGGCCTGCCCGCCGCTGGCTTCGTGTTCTGCGCCTTCAATATCGTCTTCAAGATCACGCCGACCATGTTCGACGTGTGGATGCGGCTGCTGCGCGCGGTCCCCGACAGCGTGCTGTGGCTGCGTGCCGGACGCCCCATGGCGCTGGACAACCTGCGGCGCGAAGCCGCCTCGCGCGGCATCGACCCCGACCGGCTGGTGGCGGCGCCACGGGTCGCCACCACGGCCGAGCACCTCGCCCGCCATCGCCTGGCCGACCTGTTCCTCGACAGCTTTCCGTTCAACGCCCACACCACCGCCAGTGACGCCCTGTGGAGCGGATTGCCGGTGTTGACGCTGGCCGGCAACACCTTCGCCAGCCGGGTGGCCGGCAGCCTGCTGCACGCCGTCGGCCTGCCCGAGCTGATTACCACCTCGCTGGCGGACTACGAGGCACTGGCGCTTCGGCTGGCCACCGAGCCGGGCCTGCTGGACGGGTTCAAGCGGCGGCTGGCCGCGGGCCGCGACACCGCGCCGCTGTTCGATTCGGCGCGCTTCACCCGCAACCTGGAAGCGGCATACCGGCAGATGTGGGAGACACTGTGACCGTCAGGCGACGCGGGTTCGCGCCCAATCCTTACCGCGCCGCAGCGGCGGCACGCGCCAGCTTTTCGGCCAGGGCGAAGTCGGCCTCGCGGCCGTCGGGCAGCGGGCAGTCGGTGAGCGGGCCGGCAAGCTGCTTCAGCCGCTTGGCCGCCACGTCCAGCACGGCACGGCGGCCGGCCGCCACCTTGCAGGGCAGTCTCAGCCAAATGCCGTCCCAAGTGCCGGCGGGGGGACCGCCGGACTTGCGTACCACCAGGTCGTAGCCGGACAATTCGGGCAGGATTCCGGACAGCAGCACCGCGTCGACCTTGCGCATGACGATGGCGAAACGCACCCAGGCGGCGGTGTCCAGCTTATGCTTGCCCGGCTTGGGCGGCGCGGGCAGCAATTCGAAATAAGCCACCAGCCATTCGGATTTCGCCGCCAAGGCGGGATCGTCGGCGATGTCCCGCTCGCTGGGCAGGCGGCGGGCGATCTCGCTCTCGACCGCGTCGAGCAGGCCGCCGGCCTTGGCCGGGTGGCCGGACAGCAGCGCCTGCAGGGCGTCGGCCAGCAGTTCCAGACGGTCGGGCGCCGTTTCAGCCGGACGCAGCCCCCGGCCGGCGACCACGTTGCCGAAATCGGCCTGCAACCGGGCCAGGGTGGCAACCTCGCCGGGCACCGGGGCGGAAGCGTCCTCGTCGGGCAGCAACGGCCGGCTGCCGACCAGCCACAGGGCGATGGCCAGCCCCAGCAGCACCAGGCCGCCGGCCGCCACCCACACCGCGCGGGGCGAGTTCAAGCCGCGATTCCCTAACGCTTCAGCGGCTTGTACTTGATGCGGTGCGGCTGGTCGGCGTCGGCGCCGAGGCGGCGCTTGCGGTCGGCCTCGTAGTCCTGATAGTTGCCCTCGAACCACACCACCTGGGAGTCGCCCTCGAACGCCAGGATGTGGGTGGCGATGCGGTCGAGGAACCAGCGATCATGGCTGATCACCACGGCGCAGCCGGGGAACTCGTCCAGCGCCTCTTCCAGGGCGCGCAAGGTTTCGACATCGAGGTCGTTGGTGGGTTCGTCCAGCAGGATGACGTTGGCGGGGCGCGACAGCATCTTGGCGAGGTGGACGCGGTTGCGCTCGCCGCCCGACAGCACGCCCACCTTCTTCTGCTGATCGGGGCCGCGGAAGTTGAACAGGCCGGAATAGGCGCGGCTGTTGATCTTGCGGCGGCCGAGGTCGATCTCGTCCTGCCCGTCGGAGATTTCCTCGAACACCGTCTTGTTGGGGTCCAGGGTGTCGCGGCTCTGGTCGACATAGCCCAGCACCACCGTATCGCCCACGGCGAAGCTGCCGGCGTCGGCCGTCTCCTGGCCGGTGATCATGCGGAACAGGGTGGTCTTGCCGGCGCCGTTGGGGCCGATGATGCCGACGATACCGCCGGGCGGCAGCCGGAACGACAGGTTCTCGAACAGCAGCCGGTCGCCGAACGCCTTCGACACGCCGGCCGCCTCGATGACCTTGCCGCCGAGCCGGGGGCCGGGCGGGATGGTGATCTGGGCGGTGCCGGTGGCCTTCTCCTGGCTCTTGGCCACCAGGCTCTCGAAGGCGGTGATGCGGGCCTTGCTCTTGGACTGGCGGGCCTTGGGGCTGGCGCGCACCCACTCCAGCTCTTCCTTGATGGTGCGCTGGCGGGCCGATTCCTCACGGGACTCCTGCTCCAGCCGCTTGTCCTTCTGTTCCAGCCAACCGGTGTAGTTGCCCTCGTAGGGGATGCCCTGGCCGCGCTCCAGTTCGAGAATCCAGCCGGTGACGTTGTCGAGGAAGTAACGGTCGTGGGTGACGATCACCACCGTGCCGCTGTAGTCCTCCAGGAAGCGCTCCAGCCAGGCCACCGACTCGGCGTCGAGGTGGTTGGTGGGCTCGTCCAGCAGCAGCATGTCGGGATGCGACAGCAGCAGGCGGCACAGCGCGACGCGGCGGCGCTCGCCGCCCGACAGCTTGGTGACGTCGGCGTCGCCCGGCGGGCAGCGCAGCGCGTCCATGGCGATCTCGATGGTGCGCTGAAGCTCCCAGGCGTTGAGATGGTCGATCTTTTCCTGCAACTCGCCCTGCTCGGTGATCAGCGCGTTCATCTCGTCGTCGGTCATCTCCTCGGCGAACTTGGCCGAGACCTCGTCGAAGCGATCGAGCAGGGCCTTGGTCTCGGCCACCGCCTCCATGACGTTGCCCATGACGTCCTTGGCGGGATCGAGCTGCGGCTCCTGCGACAGATAGCCGACCTTGACGCCCTCGGCCGCCCAGGCCTCGCCGCCGTACTCGGTGTCGAGCCCGGCCATGATCTTCAGCAGGGTGGACTTGCCGGAGCCGTTGGCGCCCAGCACGCCGATCTTGGCGCCGGGCAGGAACGACAGCCACAAGCCCTTGAGAATCTCCTTTCCGCCGGGATAGGCCTTGGTCAGGTTCTTCATCACGTAGATGTACTGGTACGAGGCCATGGTTCCTCCGGACCGGCGGACGGTCTTTGGGCAAGGGAATGGGGTACTGCGGGTTAGTAGACGGGCCGGCCGGTTGCGTCAAGCACGCGGGCGACGCCACCGTCGTCTCGGCGGGGGCGGTGACGGCGGTGGCTGAGGGCCCAATCGCGCGAGGACGGAGTGAGGGGGTGCCCTCGCCCCGATACCATTGCCCAACCGGGGCTTGCGGCACAATACGGGGTGTTACTTACCGGCGGAGGCGCTCCCCGTCCCCCGAAGCGCAGCCCTCCCCCCGGTCATTCCCTCTTGCCAGCCGCCCGATAGCCTGGAACCATGGCGGGTGAAACGCTCGGGACAGCCCGTACCGTACCGGACACCAGTTCTGGAGGGCATTGAATGACCGGAAAATCTCCTTCCCTGCCGCGTGCCGCCGCCCTGGTCGGCCCCTTCGCCAGTGGCAAGACCAGCCTTCTCGAAGCCCTGCTCTTCCGCACCGGCGCCATCGCGCGGCAGGGGCGCATCAAGGACGGCTCCACGGTGGGCGATGCCTCCCCCGAAGCCCGCGCCCACCAGATGAGCGTCGAGCCCAACATCGCCACCGCCGACTATCTCGGCGAGAAGTGGACCTTCGTCGATTGCCCCGGTTCCATCGAGTTCCAGCAGGAAGCCTACGACGCGCTGATGGCGGTGGACGCCGCCGTGGTGGTGTGCGAGCCCGACCCCGGCCGCGCCGTAATGGTGGCGCCGCTGCTGAAATTCCTCGACACCCGCAAGATTCCCCACCTGCTGTTCATCAACAAGGTGGAGGTCGCCGGGGTGCGGCTGCGGGAAACCCTGGAGGCGCTGCAGGCGGTGTCCGACCGGCCGCTGATCCTGCGCGAGGTGCCCATCCGCGAGGGCGAGGCGGTAACCGGCTTCATCGATCTGGTCAGCGAGCGGGCCTACAGGTACCATCCCGGCCAGACCTCGGACCTGATCAAGATTCCCGACGCCCTGAAGGACGAGGAGCGGGAGGCGCGTCAGGAGCTGCTGGAGCACCTGGCCGACTTCGACGACCACCTGCTGGAAGAATTGCTGGAAGACGTGCAGCCGCCCACCGACGAGGTCTACGGCGATCTCGCCACGGACCTGGCCGACGACCTCATCGTGCCGGTGTTCTTCGGCTCGGCCGAGGCGGATTTCGGCATCACCCGCCTGCTGAAGGCGCTGCGCCATGAGGTGCCGGCGCCCACCACCTCGGCCGCCCGGCTGGGCATAGCGCCCGAGGGCGGGCCGCTGGCCCAGGTGTTCAAGACGGTGCACGCCGCCCATACCGGCAAGCTCAGCTTCTCCCGCATCTGGCGCGGTGAGTTCGGCGACGGCCAGACCATCGACGGCAGCAGGATCGGCGGCGTCTACGCCGTGACCGGCGGCGGCCAGACCAAGGTGGCCAAGGCAGGCGTCGGCGAGCTGGTGGGCTTCGGCCGCCTCGACTCGGTCGCCACCGGCGCAGTGATCGGCAGCCCCGCCGATGCCGGCATGGCCTCGTGGCCGGAGTCGTTGGCGCCGCTGTTCGCCTTCGCCGTCCAGGCCGAGAAGAAGGGCGACGATGTCAAATTGACCGGTGCCCTGGCCAAGTTGGCCGAGGAGGACCCCTCGCTGTCGCTGGAGCAGAACGCCGAATTCGGCGAGCTGGTGCTGCGCGGCCAGGGCGAGATCCACCTGCAGGTGGCCATCGAGCGGATGAAAAGCCGCTTCAACCTGGTGGTGCTGACCAGGAAGCCGACGGTGCCCTACAAGGAGACCATCAGGAAGGCCACCTCGGTGCATGGCCGCCACAAGAAGCAGTCGGGCGGCCATGGTCAGTTCGGCGACGTCCATATCGACATCGCGCCGCAGCCGCGCGGCGCCGGCTTCACCTTCGTCGACAAGATCGTCGGTGGCGTGGTGCCGCGCCAGTACATCCCCTCCGTCGAGGAAGGCGTGCGCGAATTCCTGGTGCAGGGGCCGCTGGGCTTCCCGGTGGTCGACCTGTCGGTGACGCTGACCGCCGGCAGCTACCACACGGTGGACAGCTCCGACATGGCCTTCAAGACCGCCGCCCGGATCGCCATGGCCGAGGGCATGCCCGCGTGCGAGCCGGTGCTGCTGGAGCCGGTGCTGCTGGTGGAAATCTCGGTGCCCTCCGAGGCCACCGCCAAGGCCCAGCGCATCGTCTCGGGCCGCCGCGGCCAGATCCTGGGCTACGACGCCAAGGAGGGCTGGCTGGGCTGGGATACGGTGAACGCCTACCTGCCGCAGTCGGAGATGGACGACCTGATCATCGAGCTGCGCTCGCTGACCATGGGTGTCGGCACCTTCTCGTGGACGTTCGACCATCTGCAGGAGCTCAGCGGCCGCGTCGCCGACAAGGTGGTCGAGACCCGCAAGGAGGCGCTGGCCGCGGCGCACGGTTAGCTGATTCCCCCCTCCCCCGGCTACGCCAGGGGAGGGTTGGGGCGGGGGCCCAAGCGAAGCGCGGGAGTGGTGCCAGCGGAAATACTCCCGCCTCGCTTCGCTCGTTGGGCCCCCTCCTCACCTCCCCCGGCTACGCCAGGGGAGGGCGGCCCCCACTCATCTTAGCGGCAAGATGCCCTCGCCCGGCCAATGGCGGCGCGCGGATGGTGGGTCCATATGCCTTCCGACATCCATCGGCACCGGAGGGCACATGGCGGAGGAGTGGCACGCCCCTTATGAGCGGCTGACGCGGCAGACCGTCACCATGCACCAGGCGTTGCGTTCGCTGATGGAGGAGCTGGAGGCGGTGGACTGGTACCGCCAGCGGGCCGACGACTGCGAGGACGCGGCGCTGAAGGATGTGCTGCTGCACAACATGCGCGAAGAGATCGAGCATGCCTCCATGGTGCTGGAATGGCTGCGCCGAACCGACGGGGATTTCGCCCGCACCTTCGACATCTACCTCTACAGCAGCGGCGACCTGACCCGGATCGAGGAGCAGGCGGAAGAGGGCGGAACCGCGGGCGAGGCCCCGCCGCCGCCGCCCCGCTTCACCATCGGCCCCATGAAGGGGGGCGCACCATGGACCCGCTGAACCGTGACCGCGCCCCCTTCCCCGAGTCCGTATGGCAGTTGGTCGACCGCGCCGCCGCCGAGGCCGCGCGGTCGTTGCTCACCGTGCGGCGCTTTCTGCCGGTGGAGGGGCCGTTCGGGCTGGGCCTGACCGCCGTCGAGGCCGGTGGCGAGGACCACCGCGACAAGGTCGCGGGCGAGGAGGCGCTGGCGGTTCTGGGCGCCTCGCTGTCGGTGCCCATGCTGTGGCGCTCCTTCGCCCTCAGCCTGCGGCGGCTGGCGGCGCATCTCGACCTCGGCCATCCGCTCGACCTGGCGCCGGCCGAGAACGCCGCCGAGGCGGTGGCGCGGCTGGAGGAGCACATGGCCTATTTCGGCGACGAGCGTACCGGTCTGGCCGGGCTGCTCACCGCGCCGGGGGCGTTCGAACACAGCAGCGGCGACTGGTCCAGCCTCGACACCGCCTTGCGTGACGTGCTGGCCGGTGTCACCCGACTTGACGATGCCGGTTACCGCGGTCCCTATGCCCTGGTGGCGTCGCCGCATCTGTACAACGGGCTGTTCCGCCGCTACGACAATTCCGACCTGCTGCAGGCCGAACATCTCGGGCGGTTGTGCACGGGGGGCGTCTACAAGGCTTCAATTGCCGGAGCCCTCATCGTCGACCCCCGCGTCGGCCGCCTCATCCTCGGCCAGGACCTGATGGCCGGCTTCGCCTGGTCGGACGGCGTCAATTGCCGTCTTTTCCTGTCCGAAAGCGTGGTGCTGCGCATCGACGATGCCCACGCCCTATGCCGGCTGGCGGTGCCGGAGTGACCGGACTGTGCCGCCGCTACGCCGGCTAGCAGGTATGAGCGCTTGGCATTCTTGCGTGGGGGTTGTCCTGGTGTAGTCTGCGTTGATACCGAAGGGGTTCGGATGACGCAGGACGAGGTCAGAGGCACGGCTCGAACGTTTCGCCCGAGCGTTTCGGTCTTGGCATTGGGTGTGGCGGCGATGGTGTTCATTCTCGCCACCTTCACGACCATGGCGGTCGATCGCCACCGCGGCCTGCTCGGCGATGCGCACCTGCAGAACGAAAGGCTGGCCGACAGCCTTGAGGAACACACCAAGGGCACCCTTCGGCTGGCGGCCCTGACCCTGGTGGCCACGGCCGAGCGCCTGGGGCGCGAGGGTGCCGACCTTGCCCCCTTCGATCCCGGGTTCGACAGCTTCCTCGCCGCCCTGGCCGCCCGCGCTCCGGCGTTGGCCGGCATCCGCGTGCTCGACCGCGAGGGACGCTACCTGCACAGCCATCCCGGCCGTCCCAAGGCGGCGATCGAAGTGGGCGACAGCGACTACTTCCAGGCGGCCAGGACGGGGCGGAAGGGCGTATTCGTCGGCGCTCCCACCGTCAGCCGGGTCAACGGCGAATGGGTGCTGCCGCTGAGCCTGCGCCGCGAGGGTCCCGATGGCGGCTTCGCCGGCGTCGTGGTGGTGGTGGTGCGGCTGGCCGAGTTCACCGGGCTGTTCGAGGCGGTGCGGTCGCGGCCCAACGGCAGCGTTGGCCTGTTCCGGCGCGACGACGGCATGCTGCTGGCCCGGGTCCCGGTCGACGCCGCCATGCTGGGGCGTCTCTACGCCGATGGACCGCTGTTCCGCGAACACCTGCCCAAGGCGCCGCGCGGCAGTTACCTGCAGGTGGTGGCCACCGACCAGACGCTCCGCCAGGCCAGCTATCGCGCCGCCACCGAGCAGGGCGTGGTGATCGGCGTCTCCACGGCCTATGACGATGTCATGGCCGAGTGGTGGAACCACCTGCTGGTGCTGGTGCTGGTGGGGGGGCCGCTGCTGCTGGCCACCGCCTGGGCGACCTGGCGGCTTTACCGCGAATTGCAGCACCGCGAGCGGGTGGAACGGCTGCTGGCCTACCGCTCCGCCGACCTCGAACTTGCCAATGAGGAACTGCGGCAGGTGGCCCGCATGTCCGCCCATCACCTGCAGGAGCCGTTGCGTACCATCCTGTCCTATTCCCAGTTGCTGGTCCGTCGGCTTGGCGCCGACGGGGAGAGCGGCGAGGGTGCCGAATACGTTACCTTCATCGGCAACGGCGTGACGCGGATGAAGGGGCTTCTCAGTGCCCTGCAGCGCTATCTGTCGCTGGAGCGCGAGGGCGGCACCAGCGAGCGGGTGGCGCTGGGCGAGGTGCTCGACGAGGTGACCGACCGCATGGGCCCGGTCCTCGCCGCGGCGGCGATCGCCGTCGAACACGGTGACCTGCCGCTGGTGATCGGCAGCCGCGATCAGTTCGCCACGCTGTTCACCAACCTGATCGAATCGGCGTCCGCCCACCATGCGCGATCGAAACCGCTGTCCATCTCTGTCGCCGCCGCGCGGCGGAACGACCAGTGGGAGCTGACCGTCACCGACAGCGGCTCCGACCAATGGGCCGGACGGCGCGCCTTCGACCTCATCGCCCCCGGCGGGTGGGGCTCGCAGGAACCGTCGCTGGGCCTCGCGCTGTGCCGCAAGATCGTCCACCTGCACGGCGGCAGGATGCGCATGGAGCCGGGCACCGAGACCGGCGCACGGGTGGTGATCTCTTTGCCGATGACGGAAGGGCGCCGGGCAATCGAGTAGGGTCCGCCTCAGCGGACACCGGGGTCGGAGTGGCCGCCGGGGTGACAAGGCTGGTCCGCTGGCGTTATGGTCCCGCCCTATGATCACTGGGACAGCCACCGCCACCATGGACCAAACGCCCCGGCGCGACGGCAGGCACGAGCCGGCGGCGCTGGCGTTGTCGCTCGCGCTGCATCTGGCCATGGCCGTCGCCGTGACCTGGTCGCCCTCGGGTGTCAAGGCGCCCGCCGCCGAGCCCGCTGCCGTCAGCGTCGAGATCGTGCCCGAGGCCAAGCCCAAACCGGCGGCGGCGCCGCAGGCGCCGCCGCCAGAGGTCACGGCCCCCCTGCCCAAGCCTCAGCTCGATCCGGCGGTTGTGGCTGACCGTGCGGCAGCGGGGTCCCAGGCCGGAACCGGCACCGCCCGCCGGCCCAAGCCGCTCGACAGGGCGGCCTTCCGCACCGCCCGCGACGTCATGCTGGCCCAGGTGCTGCCGCACTGGCGGCCGCCCGCCTTCATGCGGGGCCGCGGCGCCGTGCTGACGGTCAAGGTGGACGTCAAGGCCGGCGGCATGCTGGGGCCGCCGTTCGGCCGCGACGAGGCGTGGAATCCGGGCGCCGCCATCGACGGTCTCGATCGGTTGCCGCCCGGCGATCCAAACCGCCAGGCGCTGGAGGGGTTTTACCGGGGCCTGCGTCAGGCGCAGCCGTTCAGCTTGCCGGCCGAGCTCGCCGCCCGGCTGCCGTTCACCATCGCCCTCGACTTCCGCCTCGACGATCTTCCCTGACCATGCACGTGGCTGTCGCGCGATCCGTCCAAGCCAATTACTATGACGTCCGAGGGATGCACCCTGACGTTGGGCTAGGTGCGTCCGCATATTTCTCATGACCGCATAGTCGAGGTGACGGTGGACCTGTCGTTGGCGTCATTGATCGGTCAGGCGGGCGCCCCCTTCATCGAGGGGGGCTTGCTGTTCCTCGCCACCTTCGTTCACGAGGACACCGCCATCCTGGGGGGCGGGTATCTGGTGCACGCCCATGAACTGACGCTGGTGCAGGCGCTGACCATCCTGACCGCCGGTGTGGTGGTGGGCGATTTCGGCATCTACGGATTGGGTATGCTGGCGGCACGGGTGGCGCCGCTTCAGCGCGTCGCCCGCCGTTGGGTGGACGACGGCCGCCGCACTTGGCTGGAGAGCAACATGCTGACCGCCGTGGTGGCGTGCCGCATGGCGCCCGGCATCCTGTTCCCCACCTTCCTGACCTGCGGCTTTTTCGGCATGCCGTTCCGCCCCTTCGCCGCCGGGGTGATCGGCACCGCATTTCTCTACGTGCCGGCCATGCTGGCGGTGGTGATGCTGGTGGGCGGCGAGGCGGCCGGGCAATGGGGGCCGTGGGGCTGGGGCGCTGCCATACTGCTGGTGGCCGCCGTCACGCTGCTGCGGCGGCGCATGAAGGTGGCCGCGGCCGAGCCGGCCGTCGACACGGTTCTGGTCGGAACCCATCCCGGCATGCCGCCGCTCCGCCGTGCCCAGGTGCGGGTATCGCGGGCCGAGGCGCTGCCGGTGATCCCCTACTACGTCCCCATCGCGCTGCAGTGGTTCTGGCTGGCGGCACGGTACCGCTCGCTGACCGTTCCCACCTCCGCCAATCCCAATATCGAGGCCGGCGGTCTGCTGGGCGAGTCGAAGACCGCCTGTTTCGCCATGGCGGGGCCGTTCGCCCGCCAGTGGCTGGCCCGCTCGGGCAGTTCGTGGCGCGGCCACGATGACGACACCGCCGCCGACCACGCCGTAGCGCTGGCCGCCATGGGCGAGGCCGGACTGAGCTTCCCGGTGGTGGTCAAGCCCGACATCGGCTGGCGCGGCTTCGGCGTGCGCAAGCTGAACGACGAGGCCGAGCTGGCCACCTATCTCGGCGGGTACCCCAAGGGGGCGCGCCTCCAGTTGCAGGAGTACCTGCCCTGGGCCGGCGAGGCCGCCATCTTCTGGCTGCGCCGGCCGGGGGCCCCCTGCGGCGAGATCTTCTCGCTGACGCTGCGCTATTTCCCCTTCGTGGTCGGCGACGGCCGCTCGACCCTGCGCCAGTTGATTCTCGCCTGCCCGCGCATGCGCTGGAAGGCCGACGAGCTGTTCGCCGGCAATCGCGGCCGGCTGGAGCAGGTGCCGGCCGAGGGCTGCTCGGTGCGCCTGGCGGTGGTGGGCTCCAACCGTGTCGCCGGGCTTTACATCGACGGCCACCGCCACGCCACCCCGGCGCTGGCGGCGCGCATCGAGGACATCTGCCGCGACCTGCCGGAGTTCCACTTCGGCCGCTTCGATGTGAGGTTCGAGGACATCCACGGGCTGGAGGCCGGCGAGGGCTTCCGCATCGTCGAGATCAACGGCGCCGGTGCCGAGGCGGTCCACATCTGGGACCCGGACGTCTCGGTGCTGGAGGGCTACCGGGTGCTGTTCCGTCAGCAGGCGCTGCTGTTCGCCATCGGCGCCGCCAACCGCCGGCGGGGCTTCGCGCCGCTGACCCTGCGGGCGCTGATTGCCTGCCAACGCCGCCAGCAGGGGCTGCTGGGGCGCTATCCGGCAAGCGGTTGACCAGCCACCATTGCGGCCCCGCCCGGCGAGGGCCGGCAACACGCCGGTCCACCACGCGCTGGCCGAGGCTGAGCCCCAGCACCGTGGCCTGGCACAGCCAGTTGGTGGCGCCGACCAGCACCATCTCGGGCTGGCCCACCACCACCACGGCATAGGCCACCGACACCGCCCCCAGCCCGCACCAGCCGCCCCAGGTCACCGGCGACATGGCGCGGCGGGCCTCGGCACTCGACCACAGCCGGCGCATCTGCGGCCAATAAAAGCCGCAGGCGGCGAGGCCGGTTACGGCGTAGAGCTTGCTCAAGAGGACGACCGCATCCATGGCGGCCGCCACTGTCGCCGAAACGGCGGCGTCGCGGCTGTGTCAACCGACCGCGGCCGCCCATGCAGTCACGTCAGGACCGAGACGCCAGCCGCAGGGTCAGTCGCGGATCACGGCTCCACAGCCGCAGCCATTCGCCATCGGTGGCCTCGCGGTCTAGGCCGTCCGTGGTCCGCACCCGCACCCGGCCGCCGCGGCCGACGTAGTAGGAGATGATGTCGCCCATGACCGATCCTCCATTGACTGATTCGAGGACAAGTTAGCATCGTTCTAAATTATGTCAAAGTATTTTAGTCGGGTATTGTCGGCACCCGTTGGATGCGCCCGCCGGCCAGGCGGTAGAGGGCGTCCTGCGGCGAATCACCGGTCAGCGCCTCCTGCGGGGTGAGCTTGCCATAGAGGGCGCGCACCACCTTCCCGGCGGCGCCATGGCTGACGGCGATGACCTTGTCGCCGGCCGCGAGTTCGCCCAGCCAGTCGCCGAGCCGGGTGGCGAGGTCGCCCCAGCCTTCCCCGCCGGGGCACCGCAGATACCAGACATCCAGCCCACGCCCGGCCATCAGCTCGGGAAATCGCGCTTCCACCTCGGATTTGAGCTGGCCGGAAAAAGCCCCGGTGTCGACCTCCTTGAGACGGTCGTCGAAGGTGGTGCGATTGAAGTCGAGGCCCGCCGTTTCGCACAGGATGGCGGTGGTCTGGACGCAGCGGGCGAGCGGGCTCGACACCACCCGCCAGCCCGGCTGGTCCCCCATCAATCGGCGGATGCAGGTGCCATAGGCCCGCGCCTGCTCGATGCCCCTGAGGGTCAGCGGCGACAGCGAGTCGGTGTGACCCTGGATGCGCTTGATGCGGTTCCAATGGGTCTCACCGTGGCGGACGAGGAGGATGGTGGGCATGAGGGACCGGGCGAACCTGGAGGCGTGTGGCGCCGTCACCCCCGCCTGGGCGGGGGTGACGGGAAAAAAGGCGGGCGGGCGAGACGAGAAGGATACGGGGCCTTACCCCCGCAGCACGCCGCCCGTCGCTTTGACCACCGCGTCGACGATCCTGCGGCCGACGGCCTCGATCTCTTCGTCGGTGAGAGTCTTTTCCATCGGCTGCAGGGTGACCGAGACCGCCAGCGACGTCTTGCCGGCGCCCAGGTTCGGCCCCTCGTAGAGGTCGAACACCGTCACATCGGTGACCAGCGCCTTGTCGGCGCCCCTGGCGGCGCGCACCACCGCGTCGGCGGCCACGCCGGAGTCGAGGATGAAGGCGAAGTCGCGCTCCAGCGGCTGCAGCGGCGACGGCTTCAGCAGCGGCCGCGCCTTGGTGGCCTTGGGCTTGGGCAGCGGGATGGCTTCCAGGAACACCTCGAAGCCGGCCACCGGCCCCTTGACGTCCATCTTCGCCAGCACGCCGGGATGCAGCTCGCCGAAGAAGGCCACCGCCTTGTTGCCCAGCTTGAGCGCTCCCGAGCGGCCCGGGTGGTACCAGGCGGGAGCTTCGGCCGCCACCTGGAAGCTGTCCGGGTTGGCTCCCGCCGCCACCAGCGCCGCCAGCGCATCGGCCTTGGCGTCGAACGCATCCACCGCACGGGCGGCGACGTTCCAGTGCCGCGGCGTCGCCCGCCCGGCCCGGATGCCAGCGGCCACCAGACGCTGCTGGCCGGGCTCGGGGCCGTCGAACTGGGCGCCGATCTCGAACAGGCCGAGATCGCGGCTGCCACGATCGGCATTGCGCCCCGCCGCCGCCACCAGATTGGGCAGCACCGACGGACGCATGACGTCGAGGTCGCTGGAGATGGGGTTGGCCAGATGCATCGCGGGGGCACCCCCGCCGAACAGCGTGGCCTGGGCCTCCGACAGGAACGACCAGGTCACCGTCTCCACCATCCCCCGGAAGGCCAGGGCACGGCGCACCCAGCCGGAGCGGCGCTGCATGGGCGTCAGCACCGCCTTGGGCATGGAGGGGCGGGGCAGCGGCACCGCCGGGATGGCGTCGTAGCCGTTGATGCGGATGATCTCTTCCACCAGGTCGTGCTCGGCCGAGATGTCGCCGCGCCATGACGGCGGGTTGACCAACAACCCGTCATCATGCTCGGCCACGGCGCAGCCGAGGTCGTGCAGGATGTGCTCGATCTTGGTCAGCTCGACCTCGACGCCGCCCAGGTCGGCGACGCGCTCGGGCCGCATGACGATGCTGTTCTGCCAGTCGGGCTCGACGCCGGCGATCATCGGCTCCGAGGCCTCGCCGCCGCACAGGTCGAGGATCATGCGGGTGGCCAGCTCCATGGCCGGCACCACGAAGGCGGGATCGACGCCGCGCTCGAAGCGGAAGCGGGCATCCGACAGGATTTCCAGCCGCCGCCCGGTCGCCGCGGTGCGGATGGGGTCGAAATAGGCGGCTTCGAGGAACACCTCGGTGGTGGCCTCGGTGCAGCCCGACGCCTCGCCGCCGATGATGCCGGCCAGGGCCTCGGGGCCGCGCTCGTCGGCGATCACCGTCATGGACGGGTCGAGCGGGTAGGTCTTGCCGTTCAGCGCCGCCAGGGTCTCGCCCGGCTTGGCCAGGCGGGCGCGGACGTCGCCCTTGACGCGGGCGGCGTCGAACACATGCAGCGGGCGGGCGAGGTCGTAGGTGAAGAAGTTGGTGATGTCCACCAGGGCCGAGATCGGGCGCAGGCCGATGGCGGTGAGCCGGTCCTTCAGCCATTGCGGGCTCTCGCCGTTCTTGACGCCCCGGATGTGCCGGCCGGCGAACAGCGGGCAGGCGGTGGTGGTCTCGGGGGTGAAGTCGAGGCGGACGCCGATGGGGCTGGTGAAGGCGCCCGGCACCGGGGTGACGGTGAGGGGCTTCAGCTTGCCCAGTCCGGCGGCGGCGAGATCGCGGGCGATGCCGCGCACCCCCAGGCAGTCGGCCCGGTTGGGGGTGATGGAGACCTCGATCATCGGATCGAAGCTCATCACCTCGACCAGCCTGGTGCCCACCAGAAGGCCGGGGTCGAGCTCGGCGATGCCGCCGTGGTCCTCGCCCAGCTTCAGCTCGCGCCACGAGCACATCATGCCCTGGCTCTCGACACCCCGGACATTGCCCTTCTTCAGGGCGTCGCCGCTGGCCGGGATGACGGTGCCGGGCTGCGCCAGGATGACCTTGAGGCCGGCGCGGGCGTTGGGGGCGCCGCACACCACCTGCAGCACGCCCGCCCCGGTGTCCACCTTGCACACCTGCAGTTTGTCGGCATTGGGATGCTTGTCGGCTTCGAGGACATGGCCGACGATGAAGCCGGCGAGATGCCTGGCGGGATCGTCGATGGCCTCGACCTCCAGGCCGATCATGGTCAGGGCGGCGTCGAGACGCTCCAGCGAGGCGTCGGTGTCGAGGTGGTCCTTCAGCCAGGACAGGGTGAATTTCATCGGGTCAGCCCTCCGGACAGCGTGGGCACGTCAAGGGGCAGGAAGCCGTAATGCCTCAACCAGCGCAGGTCGGAATCGAAGAAGGTGCGCAAGTCGGGGATACCGTATTTCAGCATCGCCACCCGCTCCACCCCCATGCCGAAGGCGAAGCCCTGGTATCGCTCGGGGTCGATGCCGCAGGCCGCCAGCACGTTGGGGTGCACCATGCCGCAGCCGAGAATCTCCAGCCAGCCGGCACCCGCGGGCGCAGGCCCGTCTTCATCGGATTGCGCGCCTGCGCGCGCGCGTCCGATCTTCAACTCGCCGCCTTCGCGCGAGCAGCCGATATCGACCTCGGCCGAGGGCTCGGTGAAGGGGAAGAAGGAGGGGCGGAAGCGCACCGGCACGTCGTCCACCTCGAAATAGGTGCGGACGAACTCGATCAGGCAGCCCTTGAGATGGCCCATATGGGTGGTCTCGTCGATGACCAGCCCCTCCACCTGGTGGAACATGGGGGTGTGGGTCATGTCGGAATCGCAGCGATAGGTGCGGCCCGGGGCGATGATGCGGATCGGCGGCGGCTTGCTCACCATGGTGCGGACCTGCACCGGCGACGTGTGGGTGCGCAGCAGGTTCCTGCTGCCGTCGGCCTTCTCGCCGAAATAGAAGGTGTCGTGCATCTGGCGGGCGGGATGCTCGGCCGGAATGTTCAGCGCCGAAAAATTATGGAAGTCGTCCTCGATGTCGGGACCTTCCGCCACCTCGAAGCCCATGGCGGCGAAGATGGTGGTGATCTCCTCGATGGTCTGGGTGATTGGATGCACCCGGCCCATGGCCTCGGGGCGAACCGGCAGGGTGACGTCGACGCGCTCGCGGGCCAAGCGCTGGTCGAGGGCGCCGGCCTCCATCTCGGACTTGCGGGCGGCGAGGGCTTCGGCGACCTGATCCTTCAGCAGGTTGAGGCGGGCGCCGGCGGCCTTGCGCTCGTCGGGCGACATGGCGCCCAAAGTCGCCATCAGGCCCGAAATGGTTCCCTTCTTGCCCAGCGCCGCGACGCGGGCGGCCTCCAACTGGTCGAGGCTGGAAGCGCCGGCCACGGCGGCCAGGGCTTCGGCGCGGATGCGTTCCAGTTCTTCCATCGTCTCTTTGTTCCTAATGGACGCAAAAGGGGGCCGCCCGCACGGGCAGCCCCCTCTCTCGAAAATCCGACCTGGGTCGAAACCTTACTGGAGGGCCGCCTGGGCCTGCTTGACCAGCGCGGTAAACGACTCGGGCTCGCGAATGGCGATGTCGGACAGCACCTTGCGGTCGAGCACGATATTGGCCTTCTTCAGCCCATTCATGAAGCGCGAATAGGTCAGGCCGTTGGCGCGGGCGCCGGCGTTGATGCGCTGAATCCACAGGGCGCGGAAATTACGCTTCTTGGCGCGGCGGTCGCGATAGGCGTAACGCAACGCCTTCTCGACCTTCTCGATGGCGATCGAGAAGCAGGTGCTGGCGCGGCCGCGATAGCCCTTGGCCAGCTTGAGAATCTTCTTGTGACGGGCGTGAGTGGTCACGCCCCGCTTGACGCGCGACATGGCTCAGGCTCCCGGCAGGAAAAATTTCTTGACGTTGTCCCCGTCCGTCTTGAACAGGACGAAGGTGCCGCGCGCCTGGCGCTTCATCTTCTGGGACTTGCACGCCAGGCAGTGACGCTTGAACGCCACGTTGCCCTTCACCTTGCCGGCTCCGGTGAGCTTGAACCGCTTTTTGGCGGCGCTCTTGGTCTTCATCTTGGGCATTTTCGCTGGGTCCTTGAAAACGATGAGTTAGCGAAGGGAACGGCAAGGCATGCCCTCACAGGCCCTGTCCGTTCAGGAAAGGGCAAGTTTATAGCGGCGGCGGCGGCCGAATGCAAGCCATGCTGTTCCATGCTTGTGCCGCCGCGTGCCTATGACATACAGTCGGGCTCCAACGGCCGTGGGGACCGATGAGCAGCAACGACAAGGGTCTACGCTTGTCGCATGACTATGTCGCTTTCGCCTTCGCGGCGGCCGACGTGCTCTGCGAAGCCACCGATGACGGTCACATCACCTTCGCCGTGGGTGCTGCCCTGTCGCTGACCGGGCTCCCCGCCCGTCTGCTCACCGACCACACCCTCTACGACCTGTTCGGCAGCGGCGACCGTGGCCGGCTGAAGCAGGCATTGACCCGCATGGTGGCCGGCGAGCGGGTGCGCAACCTGCCGCTGACCCTGGTCAAACCCGACGGCACCGAGGGCGGCGTCGTGGTGTCGGGCTACCGCAGCCCCGGCCGCGACGACCGGCTGCTGGTGGCGATGGTGCACGGCACTCTGACCGCCAAGCCGGAGGAAAAGCGCTCCCTGCCCGCCGGCCTGTTCGACAAGGAGGCCTTCGGCGCGGTGGCCAAGCGCCTGATGGAGAATGCGCCGCCGGGCGCCCCCTACCATCTGACCATGCTCGACCTCGGCAATCTGGAGGCGTTTCGCGCCCAGGCCGGCAGCGAGGCGGCGGAGACCTTCACCCTGGCCTTGAGCGATCAGTTGCGGACCCTGTCGGTG
>JACPDP010000038.1:0-2243 GCA_016183945.1 Magnetospirillum sp. | reverse complement strand
TGTCGGTGGGGGGGGATGCGGGGGGTCAACTGAGTGAGACCCGATACGGCGTCATCCATGGCGCGGATGTGAATGCCGCCATGCTCGACCGCTCGGTGGAGGCGCTGTCGCGCGCCGTGGCGCCCGATGCGCCGCCGGTGACCTCGTCCTCGGCCAGCCTGGAACTCGACACCAACAGCCTGCCGCTTGAGGAGGTGGCCCGCGCCCTGGCCTACACCATCAACAGCTTCATCGGCGCCGAGGACGGCCAGGCCGACATGGCGGCGCTGACCGCCGGGCTGCAGCCCAAGCTGTCGGCCACGGTGCGCCAGATGCATGCCTTCCGCGAGATGGTGGAGGCCGGCCGCTTCGAGATCGTCTACCAGCCCATCGTCGATCTGTGGACCAACGTGGTCCACCATTTCGAATGCCTGGTGCGCTTCGAGGGCACCGAGGGCGCCTCGCCCTATGAGATGGTGATCTTCGGCGAGGATACCGGCCTCTCGGCGATGCTCGACCTCGCCATCCTGGAGCGCACCGTCACCGCCATGCGCTCCGGGGTGGCGGCCGACCCGTCGCTGAATTTCGCCGTCAACCTGTCGGGCCGCACCCTCTCCGACCCCAAGGCGGTGGCGCGGCTGCGTCCGGCGGTGGCCGCCGCCGCCGACCTCCACAAGCGGCTGACCTTCGAGATGACCGAGTCGGCGGAGGTCCACAACCTCGCCGCGGTCAACGGGGTGATCCAGGATATTCGCGCCCAGGGCTTCCACGTCTGCCTCGACGACTTCGGCGCCGGCGCCGCCGCCTTCCACTACCTGCGCGGCCTCAAGGTGGACAACGTCAAGATCGACGGCTCCTATGTGCGCGACCTGATGAAGACCAACGAGAACGTCTCCTTCATCAAGGCCATCGTCTCGCTGTGCGGCGAGATGGGGATCTCCACCACCGCGGAATACGTCGAGGATTCGGAAACCGCCGGCATGTTGAAAGTGCTGAAGGTCCGTTACGGCCAGGGATGGTACTTCGGCAAGCCGCACAGCCCGCCGGCCGGCCAGACGCGGCCAGGCGATTTTCCAATGCAGCCGTCCGATGTCGCAGGCCAGCCGCACCTCGCCGGGACGCAGCAACTCGCAGGCGGCCACCTTGACCGAGTACAGGCGGCCATCGAGGCGCCGCTGCCAGAAGTCGAGGAACTTGTGCAGGGCGGGGAATTCGGGAGCCTTGTCCAGCTCCTGCCAGATATAGCTCTGCAGCAGCCTCGGGTGGTCGGGCAGGCGGTAGAGAATTTCGGCAGTGGTCAGCCGCCAGCCCAGCAGTTGCAATTCGAGTGCGGTCATCGCTACCTCCTGCGACCCATCGACCCGGAGTCATCATAAATCGGCCACGGTTAAAAAACTTCAAAGAAACCAACGCATTAGCAGCCGACGGGCGCGACTGCTGCCAAAATCTCGCGGCGTGGCGCTTGACAGCGGCCGCCTACCCCCCTAGATCGTTGGCACTCGTCGCCCGAGAGTGCTAATGATCGGGCGGCCCAGGGTTTCAACAAACAGTCAAAAGATCTTTGACGGAGGTTCTAGATGAAGTTCAGACCGCTCCACGACCGCGTGCTGGTGAAGCGCCTCGATGCCGAGGAAAAGACCGCGGGTGGCATCATCATCCCCGACACCGCCAAGGAAAAGCCCATGCAGGGTGAAGTCGTCGCCGTCGGCTCCGGCACGCGTGGCGACGATGGCAAGCTGGTGGCGCTCGACGTCAAGGCCGGCGACCGCATCCTGTTCGGCAAGTGGTCGGGCACCGAAGTCAAGATCGACGGCCAGGAGCTGTTGATCATGAAGGAATCCGACATTCTCGGCATTCTCGCTTAATCAGATCAGGGGTTTAGCAATATGGCTGCCAAGGAAGTCAAGTTTTCGACCGATGCCCGCACGCGTCTGCTGCGTGGCGTCGACATCCTCGCCGACGCGGTAAAGGTCACGCTGGGTCCCAAGGGCCGCAACGTGGTGATCGAGAAGTCGTTCGGCGCGCCCCGGATCACCAAGGACGGCGTCACCGTCGCCAAGGAGATCGAGCTGGCCGATAAGTTCGAGAACCTCGGCGCCCAACTGGTGCGCGAGGTGGCCTCGAAGACCGCCGACCTGGTCGGCGACGGCACCACCACCGCCACCGTGCTGGCCCAGTCCATCGTCCGCGAAGGCGCCAAGTCGGTCGCCGCCGGCATCAACCCGATGGATCTGAAGCGCGGCATCGACCTCGCCGTCGAGGTG
>JACPDP010000040.1 GCA_016183945.1 Magnetospirillum sp. | reverse complement strand
CAAGCCGGAGCCGCCCAAGCCGGAGCCGCCCAAGCCGGAGCCGCCCAAGCCGGAGCCGCCCAAGCCGGAGCCGCCCAAGCCGGAGCCGCCCAAGCCGGAGCCGGTGCCCGCCCCGCCCAAGCCCGAGCCCGAGCCCAAGCCCGAGCCCAAGCCCGAGCCCAAGCCGGAACCGAAGCCGGAACCCAAGCCCGAGCCGCAGCCGAAGTTGTCCGACGTCAAGCCCAAGGCGCGGCCCGACAACCGCGACGAGTTGGATTCGCTGTTGAAATCGGTGGACAAGATAAAGCCGAAGCCGAAGGACGAACTCGACGCGCTGCTGAAATCCGCCGACAAGCTGAAGCCGGCGCCGCAGGAGAAGGGCACCCAGGCCCAGCCGCAGGCGGTGCGGGGCTCGGCGCTCAACAATCCCAACGAGCAGGTTTCCATGACCGAGATGGATCGCCTGCGCGCCCACATCGCCAATTGCTGGAGCCCGCCCGGCGGCGCGCCCAACCCGGAGCGGCTGATTGTCGACGTGCAGATCTTCCTGTTGCCCGACGGCACGGTTGTCGACGCCAAGGCGCAGACCGCGGCCGGCGCCGACAGCTTTACCATCGCCGCGGCGGAAAGTGCCCGCCGCGCCGTCCGACTGTGCAGCCCGCTGCCTATCCCGAAGGACAAGTTCGATTCGCTTCGCGATGGCCAACTGGTCTTCCGATTTGATCCACGCCTGATGTTGGGGAAGAGATGATGATGAATACCCACCGCTGGCCCGGCCTTCTTGCGGCCGCCTTGGCCGCCCTGATGCTGCTGTTCGCACCGGCGGCCGCCCAGGCCGAGGTCCGCATCGACATCACGCGCGGCCACATGAAGCCGCTGCCCACCGCCATCAACGATCTGACGGGCGCCAGCGCACAGGAAATCCAACTGGGCAAGGACATCTCGCGGGTGGTTGCGGCCGACCTCGAACGCTCGGGCCTGTTCAAGCCCATCGATCCGCGCGCCTTCATCCAAACCGCGGCCAGCGCGCATATGGCTCCCCGCTTCGCCGACTGGAAGGCGATCAACGCCGAGGCCATGGTCAGCGGCAAGACCGAGATCGGCCCCGATGGGCGGATGCGGGTCGAGTTCCGGCTGTGGGATGTGTTTTCGGAAAGCCAGATGACCGGCCAGGCCTATACCGCGACGCCGCAGGGCTGGCGGCGCATCGCCCACCTCGTCGCCGACGCCATCTACAAGCGCATCACCGGCGAGGACGGCTATTTCGACACTCAGCTGGTCTATATTTCCGAGACGGGGCCGAAGAACGACCGCAAGAAGCGGCTGTCCATCATGGACCAGGACAGCGAGAACCATAAGTTCCTCACCGACGGCGCCGACCTGGTGCTGACGCCGCGCTTCTCGCCCACCGCCCGCGAAATCACCTACATGTCGTATTATCGCGGCACGCCCCGGGTCTACATCTACCAGATCGACACCGGCCGCCGCGAACTGCTGGGCGATTTTCCCGGCATGACCTTCGCGCCGCGCTTTTCGCCCGACGGCAACAAGGTGATCATGAGCCTGGCCACCGAGGGCAACACCGAAATCTACGAGATGAACCTGCTGACACGGCAGAAGCGGCGGCTCACCGACAACCCGGCCATCGACACGGCGCCCTCCTACGCGCCCGACGGTAACCGTGTGGTCTTCGAGTCCGACCGCGGCGGCAGTCAGCAGATTTATGTGATGGGAGCCGACGGAAGCAGTCCGCAGCGCATCAGTTTTGGAGATGGCCGCTATGCGACTCCGGTATGGAGCCCACGCGGAGACCTCATTGCTTTTACCAAGCAGAAGGGCGGCGAATTCTATATCGGCGTCATGCGCCCCGATGGTTCCGACGAGCGTCTATTGGCGCAGGGATGGCTGGTGGAAGGCCCGACTTGGGCGCCAAATGGCCGGGTTCTCGCCTATTGGCGGGAGACGCGTTCCGATGAGAGAGGACGGGGTGCGACCGCAAAGCTGTACTCCATCGACCTTACCGGATTCAATGAAAGGCAGCTGGTAACGCCGCTGGATGGTTCCGACCCTGCGTGGTCCCCCTTGATTCCCTAAACCTATCTTAGTATAGTCCGCGCCGATTAGGATTTTTGCCCGGTGACGACGAGATGGATTTTTCGTTGTCAACGGAGGGATGCGTTGGCTGAAAGGCCGGCGCGGCGTCTCTAGGGTCCGATCGTTTTTAATTCCACACTTGCGTTCCATTGAGGGGGAGTCCTCACCTATGAAGCTGCGTTTCCTCTCCGTTGTTGCCGCCGCCGCCCTGCTCGCGGCTTGCGAATCCGCCCCCGAGAGCACCGGTGGTCAGGCTGGGGGTGGTCAGGTTACCCCGCCCGTCGCCGCCAAAGCCGCCCAAATTGCTCCGGGTTCGATGGAAGACTTCATCGCCAATGTCGGCGATCGCGTCTTCTTCGATTTCAACAAGTACGCTCTGCGCGCCGACGCCAAAGCCAGCCTGGATAAGCAGGTTGCCTGGCTGAAGAAGTATCCGACCTACTCGATCACCGTCGAGGGTCATGCCGATGAGCGCGGCACCCGCGAGTACAACCTCGCCCTGGGCGAGCGCCGTGCCAACTCCGTCAAGGAGTACATGAAGGCTAACGGCGTTCCGGCCTCGCGTCTGAAGACCATCTCCTACGGCAAGGAGCGCCCGGTTGCCCTCGGTTCGAACGAGGCTGCCTGGTCGCAGAACCGCCGTGGCGTGACCGTGCTGGGCAAGTAATCCAGCCGTTCACGAACGTTTAAGTGAGGCGCCCTCCCTTCCGAACGGCCTAATGGCCCTTCGGAACGGTTGGGCGCCTTATTTTTGCCCTGATGTTCACCTAATTAAGCATGGTCCCGCGAATGAGGTTGGTCGTGCGTCGCATCGCTCCCGTTCTTCTGCTTGCCGCCACCCTGACCTGTGCCGCGCAGCCCGCGTCCGCCCAGTCGGATACCCGCGCCCTCTACGACCGCATCGACCGACTTGAGCGCGACATCGGGGTGATGAACCAGCAGATGTCGCGCGGTGCCGGCGCTGGCGGTCCCACCGTCATCCGCTCCCCCGCCTTGGGCGGCAGCTCCGCGGCTGAGGCCGGCAGCGCCGCGCCCGCCGCCATGTACGACCGCCTCGACCAGCTCGAGGAGCAGATCAGGCAGCTCACCGGCAAGCTTGAGGAGGCCAATTACAAGGCCACCCAGGCCATCAAGCAGTTGGAGCGCTTCCAGGCAGACGTCGACCTGCGCTTCAAGGACCTGGCCGCCGCCGCGCCGCAGGCGACGACGCCGCCGGGCGCCACCACCGCCAGCGGCGCGCCGGTGCTGATTCCGCCCAGGGGCCTCGGTGTCGGCGGCAATTCGGCCGAGGGCCATGGCCCGGCGCCGGGACCGCAGAGCCTGGGCAGCATGCCCGAGAAGGAGCTGAAGAGGGCCACCGCCGCGGCCCAGCCGGCGCCGCAGCAGCAGCCCCCCAAGGACGCGCAGGGCGCCTATGACGAGGCCTACCAGTCGGCGCAGCGTGGCGATTATGCCGCCGCCGAGGCCGGCTTCAAGGCGTTCCTGCAGCAGTATCCCAGCCACCAACTGGCAGGCAATGCCAGCTATTGGATGGGGGACATCGCCTTCGTCCGCAAGGATTTCACCAACTCGGCCATCCTGTTCGCCGATTCCTACAAGAAGTACCCCAAGCACACCAAGGCGCCCGACATGCTCTACAAGCTCGGCGCCTCGTTCAGCCAGCTGGGCAAGACCAGGGAGGCCTGCAAGGCCTATCACCTGCTGCTCGCCGAGCACCCCGACATGCCCGACCGCCTCAAGCGCGCCGCCAGTTCGGAACGTCAGAAGCTGAGCTGCCAGTAATCTGGAGGGGCGGGCGTTCCGCGGCCCCCTCCCTTCCCGTTGGGGGAGGGGTGAATAGGCGCTTTTGCATGACCGCTCCGCCGCTCACCGCCGAAGAGTTTTCCACCCTGATGGCCCGGTTGGGGCCATTCGAGGCACGACCGGTCGTTGCCGTCGCCGTTTCCGGCGGTGCCGACAGTCTGGCGCTGGCCCTGCTGGCCGGCGAGTGGGCGCGGCACCGGGGCGGCGAGGCGGTGGCACTCACCGTCGACCACGGCCTGCGCCCCGAGTCGGCGGCGGAAGCCCGCCGCGTCGCCGGCTGGCTGGCCGAGGCCGGCCTGCCGCACCACCTGCTGCGCTGGGATGGCGCCAAGCCCGCCCGCGATCTGCAGGCCGCCGCCCGCGCCGCCCGCTACCGCCTGCTGGGCGACTGGTGCCGCGACCGGGGCGTGCTCCACCTGCTGCTCGGCCATCACCGCGACGACCAGGCCGAGACGCTGCTGCTGCGCTTGGGGCGCGGCTCCGGGGTGGACGGGCTGGCCGCCATGGCCGCAGTGCAGCCGACGCCGTGGGGCCGCCTGCTCCGCCCGTTGCTGCCGCTGCCGCGCGGCCGGCTGGAGACGACGCTGACCGCCCGTGGGCAGCCCTGGGTCGAGGATCCCTCCAACCGCAACGGCGCCTTCGCCCGCGTCCGCCTTCGTCGTCTGGCCGGCGCCTTGGCTGCCGAGGGCATGACGGCGGCGCGCCTGGCCGCCACGGCGCGACGGATGGGCCGGGCTCGGGCGGCGCTGGAACAGGTGACGGCCGCCGCCGCCGCCAGGGCCGTGGAGGTGCATCCCGGCGGCTTCGCCCTGGTGCGGCCCGAGGTCTTTCGCGAGGTGGCGGAGGACATCGGGCTGCGGCTGCTCTCCCGCCTGCTGTTGGCCGTTGGCGGTGGCGACTACACGCCCCGCCTGGGCCGGCTCGAACGCCTGTACGCCCAATTGGCCGCCGGATTGCCCGGAGCGCGGACGCTGGCCGGCTGCCGGGTGGCGCCGTGGCGTGGCCGTCTGGTGGTCAGCCGCGAGGCCGCCCGGGTGGCGCCGCCGGTGGCGCTGGCGCCGGGCACCGCCGTCACCTGGGACGGGCGCTTCGCCGTGCGGGTTGCCGCTTCGGCCCCGGCGGGGCTGCGGCTGGGGGCGCTGGGAGGGTGGCGCCATCAGAGCGGCGGCGAACTGCCGGCGGCGGTGCGCTCGGTTTTGCCGGCGCTCTATGACGATGATGGTGTTTCCGCAGTGCCACACCTGAGCTATAACCTTGGGCTCGTGGGGAGGACTCTGCAGTCGTTGGTGCTGGCACCGGCACATCCATTGACGGTGGCCGGCCATTGCCTTGTTTAGGCGCGGGCGGGCATTATCTGTAGGGCAACGCATTACGGCCGCGGACCGGGCGCATCGGCGCGTTCGACAGCGGGCAAACGAGGAAGGGCCCGAACTTGAATTTCAGCAAGAATCTGGCGCTGTGGGTCATCATCGCATTATTGCTGGTGATGCTCTTCAACCTGTTCCAGACCTCCTCGCCCCAGCGCGGCGTGGGCCAGACGGCGTTCTCCGACTTCGTCGCCGACGTCGAGCGCGGCCAAGTGGCCGATGTCACCATCCAGGGCAGCCAGATCAGCGGCCATTTCACCGACGGCCGGGCCTTCACGTCCTATTTGCCGGCCGAGTCCAACATCGTCGCCAAGCTGCGCGAAGCCAACGTCCGCATCACCGCGATGCCGCCGGCCGACGACACGCCCACCCTGTGGGGCGTGCTGGTGTCGTGGTTCCCCATGCTGCTGCTGATCGGTGTGTGGATCTTCTTCATGCGCCAGATGCAGTCCGGCGGCGGCAAAGCCATGGGCTTCGGCAAGAGCCGCGCCCGGCTGCTCACCGAGAAGACCGGGCGCGTCACCTTCGAGGACGTCGCCGGCATCGACGAGGCCAAGCAGGAGGCATCGACGAGGCCAAGCAGGAATTGGAGGAAATCGTCGAGTTCCTCAAGGACCCGCAGAAGTTCCAGCGCCTGGGCGGCAAAATTCCCAAGGGCTGTCTGCTGGTCGGCCCGCCCGGTACCGGTAAGACGCTGCTGGCCCGCGCCATCGCCGGCGAGGCCAATGTTCCGTTCTTCACCATCTCGGGCTCCGACTTCGTCGAGATGTTCGTCGGCGTCGGTGCGTCCCGCGTGCGCGACATGTTCGAGCAAGGCAAGAAGAATGCGCCCTGCATCATCTTCATCGACGAGATCGACGCGGTCGGCCGCCATCGCGGCGCCGGCCTGGGCGGCGGCAACGACGAGCGCGAGCAGACGCTGAACCAACTGCTGGTCGAGATGGACGGATTTGAATCCAATGAGGGCGTCATCCTCATCGCCGCCACCAACCGGCCCGACGTGCTCGACCCGGCGCTGCTGCGCCCCGGCCGCTTCGACCGCCAGGTGGTGGTGCCCAACCCCGACATCCTCGGCCGCGAGAAGATCCTCAAGGTGCACATGCGCAAGGTGCCGCTGGCGCCCGACGTGGACGCCCGCATCATCGCCCGCGGCACCCCCGGCTTCTCCGGCGCCGACCTGTCCAATCTGGTCAACGAGGCGGCCCTGCTGGCGGCCCGGGCCGGCAAGCGCGTGGTCACCATGGCCGAGTTCGAAGCGGCCAAGGACAAGGTGATGATGGGCGCCGAGCGCCGCTCCATGGTGATGAGCGAGGAAGAGAAGAAGCTCACCGCCTATCACGAGGCGGGCCATGCCCTGGTGATGCTGCATGCCCCGGGGCATGAGCCGCTGCACAAGGTCACCATCATCCCGCGCGGGCGCGCCCTCGGCGTCACCATGTCGCTGCCCGAGCGTGACCGCCTCAGCCTGTCGCTCGGCCAGCTCAAGGCGATGATCGCCAGCCTGTTCGGCGGCCGCGTCGCCGAAGAGCTGGTATTCGGCCACGACAACGTCACCACCGGAGCCTCCAACGACATTTCGCGCGCCACCGACCTCGCCCGCCGCATGGTGACCGAGTTCGGCTTCTCGCAGAAGTTGGGGCCGTTGCGCTACAACGAGAACCAGGAGGAGGTTTTCCTCGGCCACTCCGTGACGCAGCACAAGAACATGTCCGACGCGACCGCCAAGATCATCGATGAGGAAATCCGCCATTTCGTCGATGAGGGCGAAGAATCGGCGCGGCGCATTATCACCGAGCACCTGGCCGATCTGGAAGCGGTGGCCAAGGGTCTGCTGGAGTTCGAGACGCTGTCGCGCGAGGACATCGAAGGGCTGCTGCGCGGCGAGGCGATCGTGCGCGACGGCAATGGCGCCAAGTCCAAGGAAACGCCGCGTCGCTCGTCGGTGCCCAGTTCCGGCACGCCGCAGCCGGGCAGCTTCGGCGCCGGTCCGGAACCGCAGCCAGGGGCGTAGTCTCCCTCTCCCTCCCGCTTCGCGGGTCCCTCCCTCCCCCGCTGGGGGAGGGTTTTTCTTTGACGGGGGAACCTGATGACTGCCTTCCGCCGCATACCGGGGCCGCCGCGCGGTTTCGAGCCCGAGGGGTTGGAGCGGCGGCTCTACGTCCTGCCGGCCGGCATCGTTGCCGGCGAGGCGGCGGCGGCGGCGGTGGTCGCCGGGCAGGGCTGGCCCCTTGCCGATGGGCGGCTCGCCTTCACCGCGGTGGGGCTGCTGTTGCGCGAGGCCGGTGGCGTTTCGCTGGCCGTGCTGCCCTTCACCGAGGCGGTCTCCTGGGCCGAGGATGAGGGTCTGGTGACGTCGCGCCACGTGTCCGGGCTGATCCACCGCATCGGTGGCAGCCGCAAGCCCTGGGGCGGGCTGGCTCTGGACCGGCCGCTGGTGATGGGCATCGTCAACGTCACCCCGGACAGCTTCTCCGATGGCGGCGAGGTGTTCGAGGCCGGGGCGGCCATTGCCCGCGGCGTGACGATGGTCGAGGCCGGCGCCGCCCTCGTCGATGTCGGCGGCGAATCGACCCGGCCCGGCTCGGAGACGGTCTCCGACGAGGAGGAGGCGCGCCGCGTCGTCCCCGTGGTGCGCGGTCTGGCCGAGCGCGGCATCGTCGTCTCCATCGACACCCGCCATGCCCGCGTCATGGCGGCGGCGCTGGAGGCCGGCGCCCGCCTGGTCAACGACGTGAGCGCCCTGGCCGACCCCGAGGCGCTGTCCCTGGTGGCCCGGGCCGGTGCCGCGGTGTGCCTGATGCACATGCAGGGCGAGCCCAAGACCATGCAGGCGGCGCCGTCCTATGCCTGCGCGCCCCTCGACGTCTACGACATGTTGGCCGACCGGGTTGCCGCCTGCCTCGCTGCCGGTATCCCGCGCGAGAACATCTGCGTGGACCCCGGCATCGGGTTCGGCAAGATGGTGCGGCACAATGCCGAGGTGCTGGGGGCGCTGGCACTGTATCATGGGCTTGGCTGCCCCCTGCTGCTGGGGGTGTCGCGCAAGAGCTTCGTCGCCCAGATGAGCCGTGGCGAGCCGGCCGGCGAACGCCTGCCCGGCACCCTGGCGGCCGAGCTGGCCGGGCTCGACGCCGGCGTCCACATCCTGCGCGCCCACGATGTTCCGCAAACCCTTCAGGCGCTGCGGGTGTGGCAGGCGATCCGTTCGGGCGGTTGCACCGAGTGATGTGCAGGCGGTTGCACCGCCGGGGCACACGGCCTAGATAGTAGACATTCAACACCAGAGGACTCTTTCCGATGAGCAATCCCGTCTTCGAACGCATCAGCCAGGACATCGCCGAGAACGAGGTCGTGCTGTATATGAAGGGCACCCCCATGTTCCCGCAGTGCGGCTTTTCGGCCGCGGTGGTTCAGGCTCTGTCCGAGCTCGGCGTCAAGTTCAAGGGCATCGACATCCTGGTCGATCCGTCCTTGCGCGAAGGCATCAAGCAGTTCTCCAACTGGCCGACCCTGCCGCAGCTCTACGTCAAGGGCGAGTTCGTCGGCGGCTGCGACATCGTGCGCGAGATGGCCGCCAGCGGTGAACTGCAGCAATTGTTCAAGGACAAGGGCGTCACCGTCGGCGCCTGATGGCGCCACCCCTACCCGGGCGGAGGCCACCCGGGTAGGGGGCGGCCTCCGTTCGGGTAGGCCCGTTGGTGGGGGCAAATAGCCCAACCCTGGTGTGTTCCGCCTCTTGGACGAAAGGCGTAGCGTCATCCCCAGTGAACCATGCCTGGGAGTGATCCTCATGTCGGAATGCCAAGATTGTGGTGACTATGTGCCCCTTCACATCGCGGTGCGCACGGGCCTCGTGACACCCGACGCCGCCGGCAAGGCGCGCAACGACATTCGGGGCTTCAACGGCTTCTGTCATTGCGAGGGGCTGGTCAACACCACCCATAAGGAAGATACCGGCTGCGCCTGTTTCCGTGCCCCGCAGCATTAGGCCACGTTAGAAAGAAACCGCCCTCGCCAGGCGGGGCCTCCGGCCCCTTGGCCGTGCCCGCAATGGGCGCTAAGCCGCCCGTTTCATGCATCGCGGGTCGGCGACGCCGGTGGGCGGCTAACTAGGCCCTCGCGGCCAGCCGGTGCGCGGCGCTGTCGGGCAGGGCGACGTAGGTGTTGGTGATCCGCTTGGCGTCGGCATAGGCGGTTTCCAGCTCGGTATAGGAAACCTTGCTGGCGTTGCTTTTCATCGTCTTGCAGACCGCCAGAAAGGCGGCGACCATGTCCGGCGAAGCCCCGACGCTGGGCAGGCGCTCCGTCAGTTCCTCGCAGATGGATTCAAGCTTGAACAGCTTGGGAATGAGGATGTCGGGGTTCAGCGACCCGTCGCGGCCGGCGCTGCAGATGTCGCGGAACTCATATTCCACGGAATGGGCCAGGCGGCGGATACGCTCGCGGCCCAGTGTCTCTTTGAACTGGTCGACCTGGATGAAATATCGCCCCGCGGGGACGCCGGTGGCCCGCGCCCGCACCGGGTGGGGAACGTTGAACTGGGTGGCCGAGGACGCGCCTTCGCGCGGCGTCTTGCGCCGGTCGGGACCCATATAGTCGTGGGTGACCACGAACGGCCGGCGCCGCTCGGTGATGCCGCGCAGCCGGTTGGACATCTGCTCCGGGGCGAAGGGAACCAGCAGGAGGTCGTCGGTGCCGCAGCTCATGGCGGCCCTGACCTGCGGTTCCGTCGGATGGGTCAGCACCAGAATGGTGGGCAGGAAGGGATCCGTGCCCAACCTCCCGGCTCGGATGTCGCGCACCATGAAGGTGGCGTCGTTGTCCTCGAGCAGGCTGTTGATCACCAGGACGTCAACCTCGCTCTCGCGACAGATCTGGTGCGCCGCGGTGAGCGAGCCGGTTTCGGCGATCTCGCGCACGCCGAGGGCGTTCAGGCCATAGCGAACGCCTTGTCGGACCATGACGTTGCTTTCCGCTACGACGGCGCGCACCCGGCTGTAGTCGAGGTCTGCCATGCCACCCGATCCCCCCGGCGATATCTTTAAATCCCGACGGGATGATACCGCCCCGACGCAAACACCCGATAAATAGGGTTAAACGATTTGTAACCGCCGCAGAAAAATATCGGGGCGGAAGGCAGCGCCCCCAAATGAGAAAGGCCCCGGCATTGCTGCCGGGACCTTGTCGGTATCCGCTTAAATCAAATATTATCGCGAATAGAATTCAACCACCAGGTTGGGCTCCATCTGCACCGGATAGGGCACATCTGCCAGCTTCGGCGAGCGAACGAACTTACCCTTCATGTCCTTGTGATCGACTTCGAGGTAGTCGGGCACATCGCGCTCGCCCGATTGCGCGGCTTCGAGCACCAGGGCGAGATCCTTGGACTTCGGCTTCACCGAAATCACGTCGCCGTCCTTGACCTGATAGCTGGAGATGTTGACGCGCCGGCCGTTGACCTGGATGTGGCCATGGTTGACGAACTGGCGGGCGGCGAACGGGGTCGGCACGAACTTCAGGCGGTAGACCACCGCGTCGAGCCGGCGCTCCAGCAGGGCGACCAGGTTCTCGGAGGTGTCGCCGCGGCGCCGGGCGGCCTCGTCATAGAGGCGGCGGAACTGCTTCTCGCTGATGTTGCCGTAGTAGCCCTTGAGCTTCTGCTTGGCCATCAGCTGGGTGCCGAAGTCGGACGGCTTCTTGCGGCGCTGACCGTGCTGGCCGGGAGGATTCTCCTTGCCGCGGTTGAGCGGGCTCTTGGCCCGGCCCCACAGGTTGACGCCCAAACGGCGGTTGATCTTGTACTTGGCTTCGATACGCTTGGTCATGTCGTTCCTTCTGTCCCGGCTTGTGCCGGTTGGCGTGTGTCCCGATAGTCCTGGTCCGGCGGCTGCCGGGGAGGGGTGGGCGCACCAATGGCCGCGTCACCCGCGTTCTCGGGAATGAAGGGGCGAAATATACGGATGCGGCACCGGATGTCAAGGAAAGCGCGCATCACGCCTTCGGCGGCCCGGAGCGGATGCTGGCGACGAACGACTCCACCGTGCGTGACAGTTCGCCGGCGCCCTGAGCCATTCCCTGCGCGGTGGCCAGCACCTCCGACGAGGCTTCGCGGGCGAGGCCGACCGCCTGGGTGGCGCTTTCCAGGCCGCGGCTGACGTCGCGGGTGCCGGTGGCGGCCTCCGCGATGCCGCGGGCGATCTCGCGGGTGGCGGCCGACTGCTCCTCGACCGCGGCGGCGATGGAGGAGGCGATTTCGCTCATGCGGCGGATGGTGTCGCCCACATGGCGGATGGCCTCCAGCGCCTTGCCGGTCTCGTCCTGCACGGCGCTGATCTGCTGGCTGATCTCATCGGTAGCCTTGCCGGTCTGGTTGGCCAGGTGCTTGACCTCGTTGGCCACCACGGCGAACCCCTTGCCGGCGTCGCCCGCCCGTGCCGCCTCGATGGTGGCGTTGAGGGCGAGCAGGTTGGTCTGGCCGGCGATGTCGGTAATGAGCTGCACCACGGCGCCGATCCGCTCGGCGGCAGCCGACAGCTGCGCCATGATGCCATCGGTGCGGGCGGACTCCGCCACCGCTTCGTCGGCAATGCGGGTGGATTCGGTAACCTGCCGGCTGATCTCGTGGATGGAGCTGCTCAGCTGCTCGGTGGAAGCGGCGACCGAATCCACATTGGTGGCGGCGCGCCGTGCCGACTCTTCCACCGACGCGGCGTCGCGCGAGGCCTCCTGCGATACCGCCATCAGCGAGTGGGCGGAATCCTCCATGCGTGAGGCGCCGGTGACGACGGTGCGTAGCACGCCGTGCATGCTGGCGTCGAATTCGTCGGCCATGCGGATGCGGGCCAGGCGGCGCTCTTCGCCGGCTCGCTGGTCGTCCGCCTGCTTGGCCTGGCGCAGGTGCTCCATCTCGACGGCGTGGTCCTTGAAGGTCCGGACGGCGCGGGCGATCTTGCCGATTTCGTCACTGCGCTCGGTGCCGTTCACCTCGACCGCGTTATCGCCGCCAGCCAGGCGCCCCATCACCTCGATGGTCTCGTGGATCGGCACGGTGATGGATCGGGTGATCAACGCCGCCAGCCCCGCCAGCACCGCCAGCCCGGCCAGGATGACCGCCACGGTGGTCGACTGGATGGAGCTGCTGGACTCCATGGCCGCCTCGAACTCGGTCTTGGCCTGGGTGATCTCGTTCTGCATCGCGAGGCGCAAGGTGGCGATGGTGGCCTCGTAGGGCGGCAGGGAGGTCTCTGCCAAGGTCTCCTTGGCGCCGAAGGTGTCGCCGGCCGCCATGCTGTCCAGGGTGGCCTTGTAGCCCTTGCGGTAGGCGGCCCAGTCGGCGTCGAAGCGGTCGAGTACCTTGTGTTCCTCGGCGGTGTGGCCGGCCTTGGCGTATCCCTTCCACAGGCTTTCGATGGTAGCGTCGGCGGCCTCGATGTCCTTGCGCAGGCGTTCCAGGGTGAGGCGGCTCTCGCTTTGCACAATGAAGGTCTCGGTGGCGCGGATCAGGTGGACCGAATCGAGGATGCGCCCGAGCTGGGCCAGCGGCACCACGCCTTCGTCGTAGACGGCCCGGGCGCTGTCAGCCGTCTTGCGTCCGCCGATGATCCCGGCGGCGCCCACGACCGCCAAAAGCAATGCGGCAATGGTTAACAGCACGGCAAGTCGTGCGCCAAAATTGATGCGATGCAACATAAGTGCCTCCCACGCCATTCTATTGGGGCGCATTATGGGAGCCTAAATCAGCACTTACACTTCGCCTTTTCAATTGCGGAAAACCACAATGACCTACGTATGGCCTTGGCCCTTACGGTGGCGGAAGGTTACCAGTTCGGTGACGATGCCGTGCAGGGTCTGGATTTCCTGGCCGGTCAGTTCGGCGCGCTGGAACATGTTGCGGATATTGCGCACCATCACCGGGCGCTTCTCGGGGTTGCGCAGGAAGCCGCAAGCGTCCAGCTCGCGCTCCAAATGGGCGAAGAAGAACACCAGCTTGTCCTTGCCGGCCGGCGGCTCGGCGCCCTTGGTCATGGGCGGCAGGGCGTCGGCGGCGTCGCACTGGAACCACTCATAGCCCACCAGCAACACCGCCTGCGCCAGATTCAGCGAGGCATAGGCCGGGTTGAGCGGCACCGTCAGCACCGTGTCGGCCAGCACCACGTCGTCGTTCTCGAGGCCGGTGCGCTCGGGGCCGAACAGCACGCCGCAGGCGAGCCCCCCGGCCATGGCGGAGCGCATGGTGGCCGCCGCCTGGCGCGGCGTCTCCACCGCCTTGGTCATGAAGCGGTTGCGCCCGGTGGTGGCCCATACCCGATGGAGGCCGGCGATGGCCGCCTCGGTGGTGTCGAACACCCGCGCCGCCAGCAGCACCCGGTCGGCGCCGCTGGCGGCGGCGAAGGCGCGCTCCTCCAGCCAATGGTCGCGCGGCGCCACCAGCCTGAGGTCGGTCAGGCCGCAGTTGAGCATGGCCCTGGCCGCGGTGCCGATATTCTCGGACAGCTGCGGCTTGACCAGGATGATCGCCGGGCCGCCCGGGGCGGGGTCCGGCATGGTGGAATCGGTGCCTGCCATCTACTCCGCCGGCTCGGCGTCACGGTAGCGGAACAGCATGTAGGTAATGCTGTCCTGCAGCGCCTCAAGCGAGGCCTCCAGCACGTTGGTGTGGACGCCGATGGTGGTCCAGCAGTGGCCCTTGCCGTCCTCGCTCTCGATGGTGACGCGGGTCTTGGCGCCGGTGCCCACCGTCGATTCGGTGATGCGCACCCGGTAGTCCTTGAGCTCCAGCGCGGTGAGATCCGGGTAGGCGCCGGTCAGGACTTTGCGCAGCGCCACGTCGAAGGCATGCACCGGCCCCAGGCCCTCGCCGACCTCCATATATTCGCGGCCGCCGACCTCGACCTTGACGGTGGCCTCGGACAAGGTGAGCCACTCGCCCTCCTGGTCGCGGCGGCGTTCGTCGATGACGCGGTAGCGTTCCAGGCGGAAATACTGGGGCACCTCCCCCAGCGCCCGGCGCACCAGCAGCTCGAAGCTGGCGGTGGCCTGGTCGTAGGCGTAGCCGTCGTGCTCCAGGCGCTTGACCAGGTCGACCAGGTCGGTGACGTCCTTGGGGTCGAAGCTGACCTGCATCTGCTCGACGACGTCCACCAGGGACTGGCGCTTGACCGCCTCCATGTCGACGCCGATTTCGGCCATGCGGGCGACGATGTTGGAGCGCCCCGCCTGGTCCGACACGACGATGTGGCGCATGTTGCCCACCGCCGACGGCTCGATGTGCTCGTAGCAGCGCGGGTCCTTGGCCACCGCCGAGACGTGCAGGCCGCCCTTGTGGGCGAAGGCCGAGGCGCCGACATAGGGCTGGCTCTTGTTGGGCAGACGGTCGAGCACCTCGTCGAGCACGCGCGACACCCGGGTCAGCTGCTTGAGGTTGTCGGGGGCGATGCCGGTTTCATAGCCCATCTTCAGCATCAGCGCCGGAATGATGGAGACCAGATTGGCGTTGCCGCAACGCTCGCCCAGGCCGTTCAGGGTGCCCTGGATCTGCCGCACTCCGGCGCGCACCGCGGCCAGCGAGGTGGCGACGCCGGTGTCGGCGTCGTTGTGGACGTGCAGGCCGAGATGGCGGCCGGGAATGCCGGCGTCGATGACCTCGCGGATGATGCGCTCGGCCTCGTGCGGCAGGGTGCCGCCGTTGGTGTCGCACAGCACCATCCAGCGGGCGCCGGCCTCGTAGGCGGCGCGGATGGAGGCCAGGGCGAATTGCGGATTGGCCCGGTAGCCGTCGAAGAAGTGCTCGGCGTCGAACATCACCTCGTCGACCCGGGTCAGGGCATGGGCGACCGAATCGCCGATCATGCGCAGGTTCTCGTCGAGCTCGATGCCCAGCGCCACGGTGACCTGGAAGTCCCAGCTCTTGCCCACCATGGTGACGACGCGGGCCGGGGTCGACAGCAGGGCATTGAGGCCGGGATCGTTGTCGGCCGAGCGCCCCGCCCGCCGGGTCATGCCGAAGGCGGCAAGGCGGGCGGTGCGGAACGGCGGCGGCTCGGCGAAGAAGGCGTCGTCGGTGGGATTGGCGCCGGGCCAGCCGCCCTCGATGTAGTCGATGCCGAGCGTGTCCAATTCGCGCGCGATCCGCACCTTGTCGGCGGCCGAAAAGTCGACGCCCTGAGTCTGGGCACCGTCGCGCAGGGTGGTGTCGTAGAGATAGACGCGGTCGTTCATCGTGTGAAATGCCCAATCCCGAAAAATGGGGAAAGCGCAAAGGATGCCTCAAAGCGGGGAAGGGGGGCAAGGGAGATGGAACTTAAATCCAGGGCAATCGGGTGAAGCCCGCGGAAGCGGGCGCCTCGGCCATTGAGGCCGCGCGAAGCGGGCCTGGACCTCGGCCATTGAGGCCGCGCGAAGCGGGCCTGGAGCGTAGCGAAAGGCGCATAGCGGAGCGAGCCAAGCCACCGGAGGTGGCGCCCGGCGCTTGAGGGGCAGGAATAGGGCAGGGCAATCGGCTTCACCCGATTGCCCTGAACTTAAATCACCCCCGCCTCCCGCAACCGCGCCACGCCCTGATCCTGGGCCGGGCCATGACCGGGCTGGCGGCGTTTCAGTTCTCAACCGGACCCTGACGGGAATCGCAGCAGGAAGGTGGTTCCGCCGTCGCAGGTGAGTGTGGCTGTGCCGCCCACCTGAGCGACCAATCCTTTCGTCAACGCCATGCCCGCGCCGGTTTCTCCCAATGGCCGGTCCGTCGGCAGGCCGCCCCCCGTATCGTGGATCAGCAACATATTCTCCGTTCGGCTGAGATTGGAAAAGGCGATGTCGATATGTCCGGAACGGCCGTCAGGGAAGGCGTGCTTGAGGGAGTTGGTGATGATTTCCGTCGCAATCAGGCCGAGTGGGATTGCATCGTTCAACCCAAGAATTCCACCCGTCGACGTCATGCGGATTTGAATCCGGCTTTCCATCCCATACGAACCGACCAATCCATGGGCAAGCTCGGACAAATAGGCGCTGAAGTCGATGTCGTGGGTATCGCTCTTGAGATAGAGGGATTCATGGACGAGGCTGATGGCGTTTATACGCCTCAGGACGTCCTCGATAATCGACTGGGCGCCAATTTCTCTTAGCCTCCCCTTCTTCAAAACCAGCAGGCTGTTGATGATCTGGAGGTTGTTTTTTACGCGGTGGTGGATTTCGCGAAGCAAAACTTCCTTATCGGCAAGGGCCCGTTCAAGATGACTTGTTCTTTCGGCGACCCTGTCCTCCAATTCTTCGTTGGCGCGACGGAGCTCACTCTTGGCTATTTTTAGAGCGGCGCTCTCGATGACGTCCCATTTGCCGTCTTGGCACGCAACAGCGAATTCATGGGTGCGGACGACATTAAGTATATCCCTTGCCGCTGTGCGGGACAGGCAGTAACTGCAGACGCAGACCATCTGGTGCGCCCTGAAGCCCTCGTTCAACCGCGCCTCGTAGTCCAAGAAGTTCGCGAAGCCTGCGCGATCTTCAATCCAGAAGGTATTGCCGGTCACACGGAGCCCGGCAAAGCCGTGCGCAAGGGCCGCTTCCTTCTTGGCGATCCAGCCTGCCAAGACCGTGTCGGCATCGAAATGGCCCTGTGGGGTATACCACTGATGGTAGTCGATGATCTCCATCTGGGAGGATTTCATCCGCTGGTCGAGGTCGGGCACGGCCGTCCGCAGCACGGCGGTGGCCTCCTCCGCACCGAGTGGCGGCGAGGCGACCCATAAGCATCCTTCGCCAGCCTCCAGGCCCGCTCTGAAATAGGGCACGAGCGTATCGACCAAATCTCCGCCGTCATCGTAGAAATGGCAGAAATGCGTTCCCCATGGCAGTGGGCCGATGCAGGCAATGCCACTGTCCGTTTGGTCTTGGCCCATTGCGGCGCCCTCCCCATGTTTCCTGCTGAGGATATTAGAGACGTGCCCGGCCGACAGGAAAACCCAACTGTTGGATATCCGCTCCTGAGGTAGGAATGCCCCACAAGGTGATGATCGTTGAAGACGAGGCCTTGGTGGCACTCGCAACCGAAATGATCCTTTCGGATTTCGGCTTCGAGGTGGTGGGGAGTGTGACCAACGGCTCCGCCGCCGTCGAGGCATTCGAGCGGCAACACCCTGATATTGTCCTGCTGGACATCAACTTGCGGGGGGCAATGGACGGATGCGAGACGGCGACGGTGCTGCAATCAAAATACGGGGCGACGATCGTCTTTGTGACGGGCCAGGCCGATCGGGCGACGCGGGAGCGGGCGATGAAGACCTGTCCGGCCGGTTATCTGGTGAAACCATTTTCGCCCGACGGATTGCGCACCGCCATCGAGGGCGCCCTGCAGCACTGAACCGGTTGTTTTATTACTCGAAGCGGTAGGCTCCGTGGCAGGCGGCGCAGCGGTCCAGTTGGTGCGCCAGCCGGCCGGTGAGGGCCGACACCGGCTCGCCGCGATCGGCGGCTTTGGCCAGTTCGTCGAAGCCGTCATGCAACGGCATGGCCATCCGCTTGAATTCCAGCGGCAGCTTGGCCAGCAGGGTGGGGGGAGCGTCGTGGGTGGCGGCCATGCCGATGCCGCGCGCCGCCGCGGCGATGCCGGCGGGATTGTTCTCGGCCAGCGCGGCGGTGATATCGCGCACGGCGGCCAGCAGCCCCCGCATCTCGGACAGCACGAAATCGCGTTCATGGGCCTGCAGCAGCACCGACGTGCGGCCGTCCGACCCGGTGCCGGTGTGTCCATGCACGAAGAAGAAGCCGGCGACCGCGACGGTCACCACCCACAGCGCCACCGGCAGCGCGACGATCCAAGCCCTCATGTCGGTATTCCCGTCTTGCCGCACGGGGCGGACCGGAACGCCCGCCCCCCGGCCTTGGTTGTCATGTCCCTGATGCGCACCCGCCAGGTCATGGCGCGCGCCATCTGCCAGGGGGTATCGGCGGCCAGGCAGCGGTCCCGACGGATGATGGGAGCACGGTTGCCCCGCGCCGCCCTTGACGGCCATCAATCAGCCCGGCAAGGGGCGATCCACAGACGGAATCTTGCCGTCTCCACCCGCGCCACCGTCCAGGGCAGCGCCGCCGCCTCGCGGGCCCAGGCGGCATGCCACGAGGCGGACGGCCGCTCGGGCCGGGCGCCGGCCCCCGTCGCGGCGATGCCCAGGCGGCGGAAGACGTAGAGGGCGCGCGGCAGGTGGAAGGCGTCGGTCACCACCAGCACCCGGTTCCAGCCGCGCTCGGCCAGGATCGGGCGCGACAGCCGGGCGTTCTGGATGGTGTTGCGCGAGCCGACCTCGACGGCGATGCGCTCGGCGGGGATGCCGGCCGCCAGTGCCAGGGCGCGCATGGCTTCGGCCTCGGGGGTGGGGTGGCCGACCGGGCCGCCGCTCATCAGCAGGTTCGCCGCCCGGCCGCCCTCGAACAGCCTGACGGCGTGGCCGATCCGGCGCAGCATGGCCGGGCTGGGGCTGCCGTCGGGCCGCAGCAAGGCTCCCAGCACGACGGCGGCGTCGAACGGCTCGGACTCGACAGCGGCATGGAACATTGTTAGAACTATCTAGTATTTATAAGGGAGGACGGCATGGAGCGGCGGCGCAATACCGATGTCATCGTGGAGACCATCGCGATGGAAGGCAAGCGGGTGATCGACGTCGGCTGCGGCGACGGCCATCTGTCGCGCCATCTCGCCCGCCATGGCGCTGCGGTGCTGGGGGTGGAGTGCAGCGCCCGCCAGTTGGCCAAGGCCGCGGCCGCCGAACCGCTGGAGGCCGTCGAGATCGTCGCGGGCGTCGGGCAGTCGCTGCCGGCCGACGCTGCCTGCGCCGACGTGGTGGTGTTTTTCAACAGCCTGCACCACGTCCCGGTGGACGCCATGTCGGCGGCATTGATCGAGGCGGCGCGGGTGCTGAAGCCGGGTGGGCTGGCCTATGTCTCGGAGCCGCTGCCCGAGGGCCGCTTCTTCGAGGCGGTGCGCCCGATCGACGACGAGACCGAGGTGCGGGCGCGCGCACTGGCGGCGCTGCGGGGCGCGGTGGCGGCGCGACTCTTCACGCTCGACGGCGAATTCACCTATGTCCACCCCATTGTCCTCGCCGACTACGAGGCCTTCCGCGACCGCATCGTCTCGGCCAATGACGAGCGCGAGGCCCGCTTCGCCGCCCGCGACGCCGAGATGCGCGACCGCTTTCACGCCCTGGCCGAGGCGCTGCCCGAGGGCGGCTTCGCCTTCGACCAGCCCATGCGGGTGACGCTCCTCAGGACGGCCGCCGATTGACCAGCCAGATGCCGGCGGCCACCAGCACGGCCGCCAGCATCAGTGCCGGCGTGATCGGCTCCCCCAGCAGCACCGCCCCGAACCCCATGCCGAACAGGGGCGTCAGGAACGAGAACGCCGACAGCTTGGTGGCCGGGTAGCGGGTGATCAGCCAGAACCAGCCGAGATAGGAGGCGAAGGCCACCACCACCGTCTGGAAGGCCAGCGATGCCCAGGCCAGCGGCGTCGGGGCGGCCAGTCCGGGCTCGCCCAGCGCCAGCGACAAGGGCGGCAGCAACACCGCCGAGACGGCAAGCTGGTAGAACAGCGTCTTGCCGGCGCTCACCCGGGCCAGACGGGTGACGCGAACCATGAGGGTGGTGCCGCCCCACAGCACCGCCGCTCCCAGCAGCATCGCGTCGCCGATCCACTGGTTGCCGGCGGGCAGCGCCAGCCCCTCGGCGAAGGCGGCGATGATGCCGGCGAAGGCACAGACCAGCCCGGCCGCCTGGACGCGGCTGAGGCGCTCGCTCGGCACCAGCCAATGCATTCCCGCCGCCACCACGAAGGGCATCATGTAGAGGAACACCACGCCGCGCGAGGCGGTGGTGAAGGCCAGGCCCCAATAGATCAGCACGAACTCGCCGGCGAAACCGATGCCGGCCAGGATACCGGCGCCCAGGGTGCCGTCGCGCCCGAACAATGGCTGCCGCCGCCCCGCCAGCCACATCCACAGCAGCAGCGCGGCTCCCACCGAGCGCAGGCCGGCCCCCATCACCGGCGAGATGCCACCGGCATTGGCGACCTTGATCGCGGCCTGGTTGACTCCCCAGATGGCGCACAGCACCACCATGGTGCCGGCGGCGACGGCATCGAGATGAGTGCGTCTGTCATGCATGGGCGGCAGTGTAGGCGAAAGACGAATCTCCAACGTTCAAAAAAACGGCCGGCGCGGGTTGCCCCGGCCGGCCTAGGTGCGGCTCCCTCGTCAACCAAGGACGGACTTGCGGTCCTCGATGATCCGACGAAGGATCGGGGTAAGGATGAGTTCCATGGCCAGGCCCATCTTGCCGCCGGGAACCACGATGGTGTTGCGCCGGCTCATCCACGAGCCCTTCAGCATTTGCAGCAGGAACGGGAAGTCCATGCGGAAGCGGTCGGGCTTGCGGAAGCGGATCACCACCAGACTCTCGTCGTGGGTGGGGATATCGCGGGCGATGATTGGGTCCGAGGTGTCGACGATCGGCACCCGCTGGAAGTTGATGTCGGTGTGCTTGAACTGCGGCACGATGTAGTGGACGTAGTCGTGCATGCGGCGAAGGATGGTGTCCATCACCGCCTCTTCCGAATAGCCGCGGTGCTTGGTGTCGCGGTGAATCTTCTGGATCCATTCGAGGTTGATTACCGGCACCACGCCGATCTTGAGGTCGACGTGCTGGGCGACGTTGACGTCCTTGGTCACGATGCAGCCGTGCAGGCCCTCGTAGAACAGGCAGTCGGTGTCCCTCGGCATGTCCTCCCAGGGGGTGAACTGGCCCGCCTTGACGCCGTGGTGGGCGAAGCGCACCGCCTCCTCGTCGTTGTGAATGTAGAAGCGCCGCTTGCCGTGGCCGGTTTCGCCGTACTGGGCGAACAGGTCGGCGACCTCGCTGAACAGGTTGGCCTCGGGGCCGAAATGGGAGAAGTAGCGGTTGCCCTTCTTCTCCGCCTCGGCCATGGCCTTCTTCATGTCGACGCGGTTGAAGCGATGAAAGCTGTCGCCCTCGACGATGCCCGGCTTGACGCCTTCGCGCCGGAACATGTGTTCGAAGGCTTCCTTCACCGTGCTGGTGCCGGCGCCGGACGAACCGGTCACGGCGATGACGGGGTGCTTCCTGGACAAGGGGCCTCTCCTCTCTCGTGGGTGGCGGGCTTCCGCCCACTCGTTCTGCTAGGCGGCCGCGCCCACCTTCAGCCTGGAGCGCCAGTCGGGATAGATCCGGTCGGCGTCGGCGGCGAAGCTGGAGAAGGCTCCCTTCAGCTCGGGGTGGTCCTTGGCATACTCGACGAGATCGATGCCCGAGGTCCAGGCGTCATGCGCCTGACGCAGCGACATGGCGCCGGCCACCGGGCCGTCCTTGTGGCCGAAGGCGCCGCCGCCCGAGGTCTGGATGACGTTGGAGTGGCCCAGATTGTCGAAGAAACCGGGCAGCCGGAGCGCATTCATGCCGCCCGAGATAATCGGCGTGGTGGCCGGCATGCCGTGCCACTCCTGGCGGAAGAAGGTGCCGTCGGCGACGTCGCGCTCCAGCATGTAGGCGACGATCTTCTCGCCGGCGTCGCCTTCCATCTTGCCGTAGCCCATGGTGCCGGTGTGGATGCCCGAGGCGCCCAGCAGACGGGCCATCTTCATATGCGCCAGCACGGTGTAGCCGCGCTTGGACTGCTTCGAGGTGACCGAGCCGTGGCCGGCCCGATGGTAGTGCAGGAACTGGCTGGGGAAGCGGCGGCGGCAGGTGGTCACCGCGGTGGGGCCGGCGACGTAGCCGTCCACCAGGAAGGCGACATGGTTGGCATTCTCGCCGAACGTCTCCAGAATGTACTCGCCGCGGGCGATCATCTCGAAGGGATCGTCGGCGGTGATGTTGGCCGAGAAGATCTTGGCCTGACCGGTTTCGTCCTGGGCGCGCTTCATGGCGTCGGACACCAGGCGGATGGTCTCCCTCAGCGGCGCGAACACCTGGTTGCCCTGGGGCTCGTCGTTCTTGATGAAATCGCCGCCCAGCCAGAACTGGTAGCAGGCGTCGGCGAAGGGTTGCGGCCGCAGACCCAGCTTCGGCTTGATGATGGTGCCAACCACCATGCCACCGTTGACCTGGGGCCGGCCCAGCACCCGCCACATGGCGCCGATGTTGCAGGCGGGGCCGTCGAACAGCTGCAGGTATTTGGGCGGCATGTAGAAATCGAGCATCTTGGAGTATTCGACGTCCGACATGCCCTGGTTGTTGCCGATGCACAGCGTCAGGAACGACGCGATCATGGCGCGGCCGTCGATGATGTTGCGGTCGAACAATTCAACGGGATAGGCGATCTTCATCAGCTCGCGCTGCTCGTCGACCCAGTAGACCAGGGCATCGACGCCGCGGGTAAAATCGTCGGTGGTGCAGACCTCGACATTGGTCCCGGTGGAGGATTCCGCGGCGAAGTGGGCGGCAGTGGCAAGATAGCCGTGCCCTGCCTTCGGCTTCATCATATAGGCGCACAAGACGTGGCCGCCGCCAGCGATCAACGCGTCTTCGGTGAGGGCGAGATTGGCGTAACGCTTGCTCTGATCCATTGCGCACTTCCTCGTTCGCAGCATCTGTCTGTCAGTGGATACAGTGCACCGCCGCGAGCCCGCCCGGAACACCCGGGCGGGGTGGTGGGAAAACTTTCATGGGTGGTGGAAAAGCTACCCGGACCGGCATGCCCTCCCTCCCCCAGCGGGGGAGGGAGGGACCCGCGACGCGGGAGGGCTCTCTATATGGCCTTCGAATGCCGCTGCTCGCCCTGGCGGAGGTAGCGGTCGAAGGCGGCGCAGACGGCGCGGACCAGGGTGCGGCCGTCGTCAGTGACGGTGATGTGGCGGCCGTCCACGGTTACCAGCCCGTCGGCCTGCAACGGCGTCAGCGAGGCCAGTTCGACCTCGAAGCGCTCGGCCGAGCCGTGGCGCCCGGCCACCTGGTCGAGGTCGACCTCGAGGTCGCACATCAGGCGTTCGATGATGTCGCGGCGGATCAGGTCGTCGGCGGAGACGGCGACGCCCCGCGCGGTCGGCAGGCGGCCCTCGACGATGGCGCGCTGGTAGGCGTGGATGTCGCCCTCGTTGGCGACATAGCCCTGCGGCAGGGAACCGATGCCCGAGGCGCCGAGACCGATCAGGGCCGGCGCGGTGTCGGTGGTGTAGCCCTGGAAGTTGCGGTGCAGCCGCGTGGCCTTCAGCGCCACCGCCAACTCGTCGTCGGGGGCGGCGAAGTGGTCGAGCCCGACCTGGACGTAGCCCAGGGTTTCGGTCAGCAGCCGGCAGCCCTGCTCGTACTGGGCGAAGCGGGTGGCGGTGTCGGGCAGCGATTCCTCGGGAATCAGGCGCTGGTGCTTCTTCATCCACGGCACATGGGCGTAGCCGAACAGGGCGACGCGGCGGGGCTTGAGGCCGGTGACCGCCTTGTCGATGGTGTTCAGCAGGCCGTCGAGGGTCTGGAAGGGCAGGCCGTAGATCAGGTCGATGTTGACCTCGGCGACGCCGTGGTGACGCAGCCAGCCGGTGACCTGCTCGGTGATCTCGTAGGGCTGGATGCGGTTGATGGCCTGCTGCACCTTGGGGTCGAGGTCCTGCACCCCGATGGAGGCGCGCGTCACCCCGGCGCCGGCCATGGCCTTGACATAGGCCTCGTCGGCGGTGCGCGGATCAAGCTCGACCGCCACTTCGGCGCCGTCCTTGAGGATGAAGCGCTGGCGCAGCAGGTCTATGGTCCGGACGAAATCCTCGGCCGACAGGATGGTCGGGCTGCCGCCGCCGAAATGGATGTGGCGCGCCGTCATGCGGGTCGGCAGCGCCTCGGCCACCAGCGCCATCTCGCGCCACAGGCTCTCCATATAGGCGGCAACCGGGGCGTAGCGCTTGGTGATCTTGGTGTGGCAGCCGCAGAACCAGCACATCTCGGCGCAGTAGGCGATGTGAAGATAGAGCGATAGCTCCAGCCCCGGATCGATGCCCGCCAGCCAGCCCTTGTAGGCCTCCGGACCGACGCCGGCATGGAAATGCGGTGCCGTGGGATACGAGGTGTAACGGGGAACGCGAAGATCGTACTTGGCCGCGAGGTCCGGGCGCATCGGCTCTCTTCCTGATGAAACCGGCTGAACCCTACTCCCGTCCGCGAGTCATTTGCAATAACCGGGGCCGCTTTCCCTCACCACGGATCAGTTTTCTTGACGTCAGGAATCCCCGCGTGATTCAAGGAGTCCGCCCTTGATGGAGCGGAGGCGTGGGGATGGGGGGAATCGAGCGTTTGGCCGAGTCGATCTCGGCAGATTTGGCGGCGCGGCT
>JACPDP010000039.1 GCA_016183945.1 Magnetospirillum sp. | reverse complement strand
GGCAGCGGCTGGCCGCCGAACCCGCCGCCAAGCTGGTGGACGTCCGCACCCAGGCGGAATGGGCCTATGTCGGCGTCCCCGACCTGTCCGCCCTGGGCAAGCAGCCCTTGCTGGTGTCGTGGCAGGTGTTCCCCACCATGGTCCGCAACGACGCCTTCGCCGAGCAACTCCGGACGCTGGGGATCGAGCCCGATGACACGCTTTTGTTCCTCTGCCGCTCCGGCGTGCGCTCGAAGGCAGCGGCGGAATACCTCACCCGACTGGGCTACTCTGCCTGTTGGAATGTCGCCGACGGATTCGAGGGTCCGCACGACGACGCCCGGCACCGCGGCGGCAAGGCCGGCTGGAAGGCCGCCAACCTGCCATGGGTGCAAGGCTAGGCAGCGATTTGTTTCCATTCGAGCGTTGACACCCACCCGAGGAAGCTCGATATCCAAAAGGTGAGGCCGTGAGCAAACGGGGGCAGGCCATTTGCGGGGGCAGCCGCAGCGGGGGCTGCGGTTATAGTCGCCATAATGTCAGGCTGTTTAGGTCCGAGGTCGAGGTTGTCCTTAACGCGTAGTCTTTTCGTCGGTGTCACCCTGGCCCTTGCCGCCATGTTGTCGCCGGCCTTTGCCGAAACCCCGGCCCAGGTGCAGAGCCGCCTGGACTCCGAGGGCGGAATCCTCCATGTGGGCGAACGCCGGGTTGATCTGTCGCAACTGCGCGAGGTCTACCGCCAGCGCGGCTACCGCTTGATGTGGACGGAAGCGACCGAGGCACTGGGCGACGACCTCATGCTGGAAGTTCAGACCATGGCGGTGGCCGAGGGTTTGGTGGCCGATGCCTATGCCATCCCCGCCACCGGCTCCGACCTCGACCACGACCTGATGGTCACCGACGCCCTCCTGCGCTTCGGCCGCGACCTTGCCGCCGGCCGCGTGTCGCCGTCGCGTGCCTTCGGAGGGCTCGGCGCCGAAACCCGCCCCGTCTTCGACCAGATAGCCTTCCTGCGCGGCTTGTCGTCACGCCAGGCCTTCACCGCCGCCGCCCAGCCGCTGCTCCCCGGCTATGCCGGCTACGCCCGGCTGAGGGACGCGCTGCACCGCTACCGTCAGATCGCGCGGGCCGGCGGTTGGCCCCGCATCCCGGAAGGCCCCTCGATCAAGCGCGGCATGGTGGACGAACGGGTTCCGCTGTTGCGCACCCGCCTGATCATCACCGGCGAACTGCCCGCCGATCATGCCGAGGGCAAGGCGCTCGACGCACCGCTGGTGGAAGCCCTGAAGCGCTTTCAGGCCCGCCATGGCCTCGAAGAAGACGGTGCCGCAGGCCCCCAGACCCTGATGGCGCTCAACGTGCCGGTGGAGGAGCGGCTGCGCCAGATGGTGCTCAACCTCGAGCGCTGGCGCTGGATGCCGCGCATGCTGGCCCCGCACCATGTGGCGGTCAACATCGCCGCCGCCACCCTCGACCTGATCGAGAACGGCACCCCCACCATGTCCATGAGGGTGGTGGTGGGCGACACCAAGCACCCCACGCCCACCTTCACCGCCCCCATGTCGAGCCTGGTGGTCAACCCGCCGTGGACGGTGCCGCCCAGCATCGCCACCAAGGAAGTGCTGCCCAAGCTGCGGCGCGACCGCAACTACCTGGTCAGCCAGAACCTGCGCATCACCGCCTACCCGGTGGATTCACCCGAGGCGGTGGGAGAAGGCGTCGACTGGAACCAGGTGGCGGCCGACGGCGCCTTTCCCTTCCGCCTGCGCCAGCCGCCGGGACCGGACAACGCCCTGGGACGGCTGAAATTCAACCTGCAGGGCGCCGAGGACATCTACCTGCACGACACGCCTCAACGCAAAGCCTTCGCCAAGGCCAACCGCGCCCTGTCGCACGGCTGCGTGCGGCTGGAAAATCCGGTGGAACTGGCCGAGCACCTGCTGGGGCCGAACTGGCGGGGCAAGCTGCCGGAGGCCATCGCCGAGGCGGCGACCCGCACCCTGAAGATGGAGCAGCCCATCCAGGTCTACCTGCTCTACTGGACCGCTTGGGCCGACGCCGACGGCACGGTGCACTTCCGCAACGATCTCTACGGCCACGATGCCCGCCTGCGTGCCGCATTGAAGAAGGCCAGGACACAAGCGCCGCAGATGGCCCAGGGACAGCCGCAGGGGGCGCTGTAAGAGCTTCTCCTGGCCCAGGCGATGAACGCGACCTTGTGAGCCTGCCATTCCGAATGAACGTTTTCGGCCAGGGTGCGTGCCTTTTCCTCATGTTTCACGCGCGGCCCTGTGGCATCATGGGGAGAGGTCGGTCTCGCGCGAAGAAAGCCCAAACCTCATGGCCCCAAACCTCATGGCCAGTGTCGGCCCGTTGCTGAGGGTGCTCGTCGTCGATGATTCTCGGGTGACGGTGAAGAAGATCACTGCCATTTTCGAGCAGCTGGGCCACCAGGTGGTGGGCGTCGCCCGCTCCGGGCACGAAGCGCTGGAGGCCTACCGCACCTCCAATCCCGACCTGGTCACCATGGACATCACCATGCCCGACGTCGACGGAGTCGAGGCCACGCGGCTGGTCCTGGCCGAGTTTCCCGCCGCCAACGTCATCATGGTGACGGCGCGCGGCCAGGAGCGCATGGTGGTCGATTCCCTGAGGGCCGGCGCCAAGGGCTATGTGCTGAAGCCCGTCGTGCCCGAACGGCTGGCCGAGATGGTGGCCAAGGTGAGACTGTTGCCACCGGCGGAATAGATGGATCGTCGGGGGCACAACCGTACCCCGCGCCCCCCATCAATCATGCCCCGCCAGGATCAGCGCCTCGGCGGCCCTCCCTGGGGCGCCGCCTCCCCCGAAAAGTAGCGCAGGAACTCCATCGGCAGGGGCAGCACCACGACCCCGGATTTTTCGTTGGCGACGTCGTGGATGGTGGCGAGGTAGCGCAGTTGCATGGAGCCGGGCTGCTCGGCCAGCAGGCGCGCAGCCTCGACCAGCTTGGCGGCGGCCTGCTGCTCACCCTCGGCGTTGATCACCTTGGCGCGGCGGTTGCGCTCGGCCTCGGCCTGGCGGGCGATGGCGCGGATCATGCTGGGGTCGATGTCGACGTGCTTGATCTCGACGTTGGACACCTTGATGCCCCAGGCGGCGGTATTGGCGTCGAGAATCTCCTGGATGTCGCTGTTGAGCTTGTCGCGCTCGGCCAGCATCTGGTCGAGTTCGTGCTTGCCCAGCACCGAGCGCAGCGTGGTCTGCGCCAGTTGACTGGTGGCCGCCAGGAAGTTCTCCACCTGGATCACCGCCCGGTCGGGATCGACCACCCGGAAATAGATCACCGCACTGACCTTGACCGAGACGTTGTCGCGGGAAATGACGTCCTGAGGCGGCACATCCAGCACCACCGTGCGCAGATCCATCCGCACCGCCTGCTGGACGATGGGGATGATGATGACCAGGCCGGGGCCGCGAACGCTGGTGAAGCGGCCCAGGGTGAACACCACGCCGCGCTCGTATTCGCGGAAGATGCGGATGCCCTGGGCAATGATGAACAGGACGACCACCGCGACAACGGCGAAGGGGATGGCGGACGCGAACATCACTGCCTCCTGTGTGGGTCGTCGGTTGCCTGCTGCTCCACGGTCAGCGTCAGCCCGTCCCGCCCGCTGACCCGCACCAAGTCTCCCCGAGTAAGCGGACGCTCGGCCCGCGCGTTCCATACCTCCCCCCTCAGGCGCACCTGCCCCGCTCCGCCATGCCAGCGCTCGACGGTGGCGACGGCCCCCAGCAGCGCCTCGCCGCCGGTGATCGGACGGCCCCGCCGCGAGCGGATCGCCGCCGTCAGCCCGATGATCAGCAGCAGGGCGGAGGCCAGGGTGGTCCCGGCCACCAGGCCCAGCGACAGCCGAAAGCCGGGCACGCCGGTGCCGAACATCATCAGCGAGCCGAGCGCGAAGGCGACGCCACCGCCCAGTCCCAGGATGCCGAAGGAGGGGACGAACGCCTCGGCCAGCATCAGCGCCATCCCCAACAGAATCAGGCCGATGCCGGCATAGTCCACCGGCAACAGGTTGAGGGCGTAGAGGCCGAGCAGCAGGCAGATGCCCCCGGCGACGCCGGGCAGCACCGCTCCGGGAGTCATCAGCTCGAACATGATGCCGTAGAGGCCGATCAGCAGCAGCAGATAGGCGACCTCGGGGGTGGTGAGTACCGCCAGCATGCGGTTGCGCAAGCCCGGTTCGATGCGCTGCACCGTCAAGCCCGTGGTGTTGAGAGTCCTGGCATCCCCCGCCACCGTCACCGTCCGGCCGTGGGCGCCTTCCAGCAGGGCAGCGAGGTCAGGGACGAGAAGGTCGACGACGCGCCGTCTTGCCGCCATGGACGCCGGCAGCGAGGCGCCGTCGCGCACCGCCTGCTCGGCCCACTCGGCGTTGCGGCCGCGCAGTTCAGCGAGGCTGCGCAGGTAGGCGGCGGCGTCGTTGACCGCCTTGTGCCGGGCGGCCTCCTCCATCTCGCCCCCCATGGTGACGGGCGTGGCGGCGCCGAGGTTGGTGCCCGGCGCCATGGCGGCGACGTGGCAGGCATAGAGGATATAGGTGCCGGCGCTGGCCGCCCGCGCCCCGGCCGGCGCCACCCAACAGGCCACCGGCACCGAAGAGCCCAGGATGGCGGCATTGATCCGGCGCATGGCGGCATCCAGCCCGCCCGGCGTATCGAGGCGCAGGATCACCAGCCGCGCGTCCTGTTGGGCGGCCCGGGCGATGCCGCCGGTGATGTGGTCGGCCACGGCCGGGCCGATGGGACCTTCGATATCCATCATCACGGCCAAGCCGCCCGCGCCGGCCGGACGCCCGAGCAACGTCATCAGGACGGCCAGGAGGAGCAGCACAAATCTTCCCGACGTCACCGGCCTCACGCCTGGTGGATGACCGGCTGCCCCAGGTCGGAGATGCGGAACCGCTGGAACACGCGTTGCCCGTTGTCGTCGAGCACCCTCAGGTCGTCGGTCTCGCGCAGGTCGCCCACGACCTTGCCGAAGTGGCGGCCGTAGCGTTCCTGCGCCACCGCCACCGGCACCTCCCAGGCGAGGAAGGTATCGATCCCCTTGGTATGCAGCTTCTTCACCAGATCGGGATCGGTGAGTGAGGCGTGGGAGGTCAGGATGGCGATGGGGCCGCTGGCTGTAATGTAAATGCCCGCCTTCATGGGACGCTCCAATTCCGGACATGTCCCTCGCATATGGGGCTCGCGCCACGGTTCAGCCTACGGCAGTGGCCGTTTGCCGACCGGAGCAAGATAGGTAGGCAGGATGGCCTCGACGCTATTCGGGGTGATGCCGAGGTCCGACAGGCCGGGCCGCTCGCCGGAGACGACGTTGTCGCTTTGCATCAAGCGGACTTGGTCGCGGGTAAGCGGCGGTGTGGGCAGGACCTCCAGGAACGCGGCCTGGGCCATGGCGACGGCGAAGGGAACCGGCACCAGCGGTCGATGACGGCCGGTCTCCTTCAGCACCAGTTCCATGATCTCTTTCAGCGAATAGCGACGGGGACCACCCAGTTCATAGATCTTCCCGGCCAGGCGCTGCTCCTCGATGACGGTAACGATGGCGGCGGCCACATCGCCGACGAAGACCGGCTGGAAGCGAGGCCCGCCGGAACCGAACAGGTCGATGCCGCCGCCGCGCCTGGCCCGGAAGCCGTCGGCGGTGAACACCGGCAGAATCGGCGACAGACGCGAAAGCCGCGCGAACCTGTTGAAGAAATCGTCCTCGCGCCCGAACACCACACTGGGCCGGATGATGGTGGCGCCGGGGAAGGCGGCCAGCACGGCCTCCTCGCCGGCGGCCTTGGTCCGGGCGTAGGCGGCCGGGGAATTCCGGTCGGCGCCGAGGGCCGAGATGTGGACCAGACTCCCGACGCCGGCCGCCTTGGCGGCCACGGCAACGTTGCCGGCCCCCCCGACATGGATCGCTTCGAAGCGGCGGTGACGGGTCTCATAGAGAATGCCGACCAGATTGACCACCGCTTCGGCGTCGACCACCGCCAGCCGCACCAGGTTCTCATCGGTGACATCGGCGCGGACGGCAACGATCTGGGCCACGTCGCCCATGGGCTGCAGGAACTCGGCGGCGGCGGGATGGCGCACCGCCACCCGCACCACCCACCCCCGGGCGGCGAGCCGGCTCACCAAGTGGCGGCCGATGAACCCCGTCCCGCCGAATACGGTCACCAGGCGCCGAGCCATGCCTGCCCTCCCCGCGAACCTCGCAGCGGATATTTGTGGCCTGCGGTTGAGTGTCAATGGAGCGCCGAAGCAGGGGCGGGGGCATTCCACGGGGGCGAACGGCCATATCTCCAGAGAGGCGGGGGCCGAACCGGGAACCGGGAGGGCGCCCGGGCTGTCCGCACAGACAGCCTGTCAACGAGGAGGACGCCATGTCCAACGCAGCGATTGTCAGCCGTGTCTACGACAGCTTCAACCGCAAGGATCTCGATGCCCTTGCCGCCATGGTGGCGCCGACCTGCTCGTGGAACATCGCCGGGCCGGCCGATATTCCGTGGGCGGGGCACTACGAAGGACCGGATCAGGTGAAGGACTATGCCCGCAAGCTCACCGAAGCGGTCCATTTCCAGTCCTTCGAGCCCCGTAACGTCATCGAGCAGGGGGACACGGTCGTGGTGTGCGGATCCGAATCGGCGACCGTCATCGGCACCGGCCAGGACTACACCAGCCTGTTTGCCCATGTGTTCACCCTGAAGGACGGCAAGATCGCCTCGTTCCAGGAATACGGCGACACCGCCGACATCGAACGCGGGCGGGCGCGTCTCCCGCCCGCGCACGGATCAGGCCCTGCCCCCTCGGCCTTTTCCAAAAATGCAGAAGGCCCGACCCCCGAAGAGGCCGGACCTTCCATCGGACGGATCGGTGTCGTTGGAACCTCTTGGTCACTTGCGTGACGGCTGAGATTGCCGGCAACACCGCACCATCCTTAAACAAGGAGATGGGACCGGACCCCGCGGTCCGCGATTGCCCGGAAGGGCTACCCCCGGCGAGACCGGCCTTCCCCTTGACGGGCCGGACCGGGAAAGACCGCCGTCACGGTGGTGCCGCGGCCGAGGGTGCTGTCAATGAAGAGACGCCCTCCGTGCAGTTCCACCAGCTTCTTGGCCAAGGGAAGCCCAAGCCCAACCCCCTCGCCGTGAGTTTGGCCCGGATTCCGCATTTGGCCGAAGGGCTGCAGGACGGCAGGGATGTCCTCGGGCGCCAGGCCTACGCCGGTGTCGCGGACCCGAAAGCCGGCCTGTTCCCCGGCCGACACCACGTCCAGCCATATGGTGCCGCCCCGCGGGGTAAAATTGATCGCATTGGAAATCAGATTGAGGGCCACCTGCAATGCGTAACGGCGATCGACGTGGAAATGGGTACCGCCGGAGGCCTCCTGGACCAGAGTGACACCGGCCTCGGTCGCCCGCGGCGCAATCATGATGGCGGCGTCGTTCAGAACATCGGCGACCGCCATCGTCTCGGCACGGAGCGCGACCTTGCCGGCCTCGACCTTCGACATGTCGAGGATGTCGCTGATCAGGGTCAGCAGGTGGGTGCCGCTGCTGGCGATATAGGAGACATATTCCCGATACTTTGGGTGCCCCAGCGGGCCAAATACCTGATGGTCCATCATATCGGAAAAACCGATCACCGCATTGAGGGGGGTGCGCAGTTCATGGCTCATGTTGGCGAGGAACGCGCTCTTGGCGTGGCTGGCGTCCTCCGCCGCGCGCTGCGCCTCGGTTGCCCGCGACAGCGCCATCAATCGGTCGGCCCGCTCACTCGCCAGCAGCAGCGTCATCCCTCCCGAGGTGGCGAGAAAAAATTGAAGCTGCAGCAAGGCGTCGGTCAGACTTCCGTGATCGTAGACGACCAGGCGCGTGGCGATCACCGCGGCGGCCGACGACAAGAAGATCGCCACCGTGGCGCCGGCTGTGTGGAACCGATAGGCCGCCAGGACGAGGGTGGGGACGGCGAGCATCTCCAGCATCTGCATCAAGCTGTCATCGGGAACCAGGTGCAAGGCAAACAGGATGCCGCCGGCCACCGGGAGCAAACCCAATACCAGCAGCGCTTCGTATGGGCGCGCCGCGACGCCGGTACCGGCGGCGGCGGCGGCCACGAATATCACGCTGCTGCGACCATCCGCGAAGTAATCGGGATGCACCACTTTCCCCGAACGGATGATCGTCGCCGCGATCAGTGGTTCCAGCGTCGCGCCGGCCAGGTTGAACAGCATCATCCAGGGCTCGGCCTCGGGAAAATGCAGGATGCCAAAGATCGCCGTGCCCGCCGCCACGCCCGGCAGGAGCCGGCGGCCGTAAAGCACCACCGCCGCCAGCATCAGGCCCGAGGGCGGCCATACCGGCGAGGCGACATTGCCCGGCAGACTGAGCTGAAAACCCAGCCAGCCGGCCGCGGCATAGGCGGCGGCGGCGGCGAGATTGACCGCGAGCAGGTTTGCAACCGGGGATCGGAGAAGCCACCGGCTGGCCATGTTGAATCCCTCCGATCTTCCTTTTTCCGGCCATCGTCGTCGACCAGTATCGAGTCGTTATAATACATCAATTTGTTCGGGAATAATCCACAGAACCGCCCCGGCGGAGGGGGGCATTGGTATGAAGCGGTGCGATGATCCCGGTTCGACCCCGTCCCGGGCATCCCGGAACGCCCTGGGGGCGCCCTTACGCCAGGCGCGGCAGGGACACCATGAACAGCGTTCCCTTGCCCACTCGGGACTTCATCCTCAGATCGAGCCCCATCAGCGTCGCCGTCTTCTTGGCCACGGCGAGCCCCAAGCCGACGCCATGAACCCGGTCCCTTGCCGCGTTGCCGACCTGATAGAATTCCTCGAACACGGAATCCTGGTGCTCCGGCGCGATACCGATTCCGGTATCCTTGACCAGGAAGGTCGGACGCCCCGCACAGAGCCGGAACGCGACCCAGATGTTTCCCTTGGTGGTGAATCGAACCGCGTTGGAAACCAGATTGTCGAGGATGCGGCCCATCAGGTAGGGGTCGACATGAAGCAAACCGTCGGGGGCCTTGATGTGGAACCGCAGCCCCTTGGCTTCGGCAGCCGGACGATGATGGGCTTCGATATCCTCACAAAGGGCCACAATGCGGACATCCTCGCTCCTGGGGGCGAGCAGGCCGACGTCCAGGGTCGAAATATCCGCCAGGCCCTTCAGGAGCCCTTCCCCGCCGGACAGTGCAATGTCCATTCGGCCGATGACCTCGATCATCTCCGGGTCTCGGGCTTTCATTTGAAGGACACCATGGAAGAGCCGCAAGGCCTGGTAGGGCTGGCGCAGATCATGGTTCGCCGCCGCCAGGAAGCGCGACTTGGCAAGGTTGGCCTTCTCGGCGGCGACCCTTGCCCGCGCCTCGGCGCGCGTCGCGTCCTCGGCCACCGTTCTCGCCCGTTCCTCGCCGTCCCTCGCTTCGGTCAGGGCCGCCGCGGCACGGACATACTTGCGATAGTAACGATGCATCGCCTCGATGGCGCTGCACACCACCACCCCGTCGGCGCAGAACACCACCCCCGACCAGATCGCCTCGCGACTGAATTTCAAGTCATTGAAGGGCGGGATGAACAGATAGGTGGCGACGAAAACTCCCAAAATCGTTGCAAGCAATCCGGGTCCGATGCCGCCGATAATGGCGGACACCGCTACGGCCGGAAAAAAGGTGACATAAGGAATTCCCGCCTCTTGGGGCGCAATGGCCAGACGCACGAAGACGGCGGCGAGGGTAAGGCCGATTGAAAATAAGTACAATGTAGGCCAACCATTTTTGGTTGCGGCCACCGTCCAAAGATGATGGGGCAGAAAAGGCGCCATTTTTGTAATCTCATTGTCCCTGCACTGTCGCCTCGCTAAATTGACATAAGGGCGAGGCCGGGGGTTATCATCCTCTCGGCGGTCCGGCATATGGCCATGGACATACCGCCGAGGCCATTGCGCGGTCAACGGGGGCTAGGCAGGCTCGCGAACGAATGCCAAGAGCGCCGTCTTGGCGGCCTGGCGTTCGGAATGGACGACACGCTCCCGGGGAATGCCCAGGCAGACGGTCGTCCCCTTGCCCGGGTGGCTTTCGATGGACAGGTCTCCCCCGTGCATCTGCGCCAGGCTCTTGCTCACCGGCAGGCCGAGGCCGGTGCCTTCGTGCGCCCGCTGCAACCGGTTCTCGACCTGCGCGAAGGGTTGCAGGGCCCGGGCGACGCCGTCGGCGTCCATGCCGATGCCGGTGTCGGCCACCATGAGGGAGAGGCCCCCCGAAGGCTCGATCCGTGCCGAGACGGTGACCGAGCCATCCCGGGGGGTGAATTTCACCGCGTTGGACAACAGATTGAGCACGATCTGGGTGATGCGCCGCCGGTCGCCCCGCACCCGGGGGAGCGGCGGCAAGGCATCGACGATTTGGACACCGCCTTGCGCGGCCCGGGGGTGGATCATGCGCAGGCAGAAGGTGATCGCCTGGTCGAGGGCGAATGTCTCCTCGGCCAACACCAACTTGCCGGCCTCCACCGCCGCCATATCCAGCAGGTCATTGATGAGGGCGTGCAGGTGTTGCCCCGACTCGTGGATGTCCGAAGCATACTCGGCGTATTTGGGGGCGAGCGGGCCGAAGGATTGGGCAAGCATGCTGTCGGAGAAGCCGATGATGGCGTTCAGCGGCGTGCGCAGTTCGTGGCTGATGTTGGCGAGAAAATCGGACTTGGCCCGGTTGGCCAGGTCGGCCTCGCGACGCGCCTCTTCCGCCTCGGCTTGCGACCGTTCCAGGTCGCTGACGATGCCGATGTAATCGCGAAAGTAGCGGTGCATCGCCTCGATCGCGGAGGACACCAGAAGTCCGTCCACCAGGAACACCACGATCGACATGACGCCATAATTGGCCGCCTCGATCGGCGGAAGAAAGAAATAAACCGCCAGCAGGCAACCCAAGACGGCCTAGAGCATGCCCGGCCAGAAGCCACCGACGATCTCGCACAGGGCGACGGCGGGGAAGAACGTGACGAACGGAATTCCGGCATCCAGTGGCGCGATCCACAGCCGCACCAGAAGAGCGAATCCGGTCAACATCACCGCCAGCGCGTAGCGGACCCTGCGGCGGAGACCGAAGCGGTCGAAGGCTGGGTGCCGTTCCATTATTTTCCGCACGGCGTCGACCCACATCCTTATCTCCTTCGGGCAGGCCCCCTATGGCGCTAAGGCGCATTTGGTCACCCTATGGAGAAAAATCTAATAAACCAGAGGTTATGGGCGGACATATGACCAATCGTCGGGGTGACCGTCGGCGAGATGCCGGACCATGCCCCATGGATGGCGCTTTTCCTCGCCGATTCGCATTCTTCATATCCCCCGGGCGAACCGCGCAGGCGCCTCGCCACTGGCGGGGATAACGCGAAGGTATGCTGCTTCTATCCGAAAGAGCCCCCCCGCTATCCGTTATATCAGCCGTAATTCCACCTCCATTGTAGGTAGATGGCCCTTAAAGCGAATATGGTCGCGGGATTATTCATTCTCCAGGAAGAGTACGTGACTCTATTCCTTCCAGGATCGCATTCATTGAAGGACCCGGCGGGATTGCTGACCGTCGCCCCATCCTCGCGTCATCGCCGCTTGGTGGCGCTGCTGGCCGGCCTGCTTGTGTTGGTGACCGTGGTCCTCTGGCCACACGCCAGCGATGCGGGCCCGGAGTTGCTGGGGTTTGTCGGGGCCTACCAGACGGCGGTGGCCATCTGCGACCTGCTGACGGCGGTGCTGCTGTTCAACCAGTTCGCCCAGGTCCGCACCGCCAACCTGCTGATCCTGTCCGGTGGCTACCTGTTCACCGCCGCCATCGTGACGATCCACCTGGGCAGCTTCCCGGGAGTGTTCACCGCGGACGGCATCATCGGGGGCGACGCCAACACGCCGCCCTGGCTATGGACCTTTTGGCATTCGATGTTCCCCATCACCGCGCTGCTCTACGCCGTGGTGCACCGTCCGGTCGCGGCCCCCCCGCAGCGGGCCATCGCCGTTGCCGTCATCCTCACCGGCGGCGCCGTCGTGGCGGCCTTCCTGTTCTCCACCCGCCACGGCGATGCCCTGCCGCCGATGATCGCGGACCGGGCCTTTTCGCCGTTCTTCCTCGGCGCCCTCTACCCGATGATGATCGTCCTGTGCCTTGCCGCGTTGGCGGCCCTGCTGTTCGTGCGGACAGGCCAGCCGATCATCACCCTGTATCTGGGGCTTGCCGTCCTCGCCTTCCTCCTCGACGTGGTCAACAACTGGCATTCGGGGGCCCGCTATGCGGTGGGCTGGTATGTCGGCCGCGCCAACAGCCTGGTGGCCAGCGTGCTGCTGTGCGCCGTCTTCCTCATCGAGAATGTCGTCCTGCTGCGCTATGCCAACCGCGCCGCGGCCCATCTCGCCGATCTCAACCAGGCCCTGAACGCGGCCAGCGCCGAAAAATCGCGGTTCTTCGCCGCCGCCAGCCACGACCTGCGCCAGCCGTTCCAGGCCATGCGGCTCTTCTTCGACGTTCTGGCGGGCGGGGCGGACGATCGCCAACGGCAGGTGGTCGACCGCCTTGGTCACGCAATGGGGGCGGCCGAGACGCTGCTGAACGATTTGCTGGATGCCGTCCGCCTGGAAAGTGGCGTAATCACTCCACACCCGCAGGAGGTCGACTTCGGCCGGTTGATGGCCGACCTCAAGGCCGAGTTGGAGCCGATGGCGACCAGAAAGGGCCTCTCCTTGAGTATCCGGCATCCGCCGGCCGTCCTCCGTACCGATCCGGCCCTGCTCAGGCGCGTGTTGGTCAATCTCGTCACCAACGCCATCCGTTATACCGAACGGGGCGGCGTGCTGATTGGCCTGCGGCGAAGGGCCGACAAGGTACTGGTCGAGGTCTGGGACACCGGCATCGGCATCACCGGGGATCAGGCGGAGCGCATCTTCGACGAGTTCTATCAGGTCGCCGATGCCGCCCGTCCCCGGGAGCAGGGCCTCGGCCTGGGGCTGGCGATCGTCAAACGGCTGTCGGAAATGCTGGGCTACGAGGTGACCTTGACCTCGCGGCTGGGAAAGGGCACGGTGTTCCGGGTGGTGATTCCGGCCCAGTGGCCCGAATCTCTTAAATTGACGGGTACAGGTGCTTGAGCTTGACGCGGGCGTCGTCGGCCGTGAATTGCCAATCGGCCTTGGTGTTGTCGATGTTGCGTTTTTTCACCCATGCGGCGATTTCGGTGGCCAGGGCGG
>JACPDP010000037.1:14596-39059 GCA_016183945.1 Magnetospirillum sp. | reverse complement strand
CGACCGCGACGCCGATGGTGCCGTCCTTGAACTCCACCGTCCATGCCGCGCCGGAATGAGCCGCCTCGGCCGAGGTCACCGGGTGGCCGCCGTCGTCGCGCACCACGGCGTAGCCGCGCTCCAGCACGCCCTTGTAGGACAGGCTCTCCAGCAGCTTGGCGGTCGCCTCCAGGCGGCGGCGGCGCTCGGCCAGCAGGCGCGGCATCACCGCCGTCAGCCGCTCGCCGGCCTGGTCGAGCCTGAGCCGGCCCTGGGCCAGCCGAGCCGTCTCGGTGTGCTTGGCCCTGTCCAGGGCGTGGCGGAGGCGGACGGCCAGACGGTCCAGGTCCACCGTGCGACGGCTCAACAGGTTGGGGACGGCGTTGCTCAGGCGCTCGGCGCGGTCGTCGAGGCGGCGGGTGCAGTCCTCCATGACGCGGCGGGGATGCGGCAGGGCGCGGAACAGGTGATCGACGCGGGCGCGGCGTTCCTCCAGCCCACGGGTCAGGCACCCCACCAGCCGCGCCCCCTGCTCGGCCACCTGGACCAGCAGGTCGGCGCGCACCGGCACCGCCATCTCGGCCGCGGCGGTGGGGGTGGGGGCGCGCAAGGACGCGGCGAAGTCGATCAGGGTGGTGTCGGTCTCGTGTCCCACCGCCGAGATCAGCGGAATCTCGGACTCGGCGGCGGCGCGCACCACCACCTCCTCGTTGAAGGCCATCAGGTCTTCCAGGCTGCCGCCGCCGCGCGCCACGATCAGCACGTCGGGGCGCGGCACCGGGCCGCCGGGCACCAGGGCGTTGAAGCCGCGGATGGCGGCGGCCACCCCGGCCGCGGCGCCGTCGCCCTGCACCGCCACCGGCCACAGCACGACGTGGCGGGGGAAGCGGTCGCGCAGGCGGTGCAGGATGTCGCGGATCACCGCCCCGGTGGGCGAGGTCACCACGCCGATGACCCGGGGCAGGAAGGGCAGCGGCTTCTTGCGGGCGGCATCGAACAGGCCCTCGGCCATCAGGCGGCGCTTGCGGTCCTCCAGCAGCTTGAGCAGGGCACCCTGGCCGGCCAGCTCCATGCGCTCGACCACCATCTGGTATTTCGAGCGCCCGGGATAGGTGGTCAGCCGGCCGGTGCAGACCACCTCCATGCCGTCCTCCGGAGCGACGCCCAGCCGCACCGCCTGACCGCGCCAGCACACCGCGTCCATCGCCGCCTCGGCGTCCTTGAGGCAGAAATAGAGGTGGCCGGAGGAATGGCGCTTGAAGCCCGAAATCTCGCCGCGCACCCGCACGAAGGCGTAGGCCTCCTCGACGGTGCGGCGCAGCGCCTGCGACACCTCGGAGACGGTGTATTCGGGGACGTTGGAGGGACGAGTGTCCAACTCGCTCATAGCCTTTTATCGCGCTCCAGCCGCAGCCGCACGTCGATGCCTCGCTTCTCCAGTGCCCGGTGGATCAGCACCGTGACGAAAACCGCCAGCCAGGCACCCGCCACCGCGTCGCTGAAATAATGCACCGACGTGACGACCCGGCTCGCCGCCACCAGCACGGCGATGGCGATGAAGGCGATGTCGTAGCGCGGCATCACCAGGGTCAGCGCGGCCATCGCCGCGAAGGCCGCCTGGGTGTGGCCCGAGGGGAAGGAATTATAGGCCCATTTGTGGCTGAAGAAGACGAAGCCGTAGAAGCCCTCGTCGAACAGCAGCCGCGGCCGGGCGCGGCCCAGCGTCCATTTGATCAGGCTGTTGAGGATGCCCGACACCGCCAGGGCGGCGAAGACGAAGCCCGGCGTCCAGGCCAGGCGGCGCAGCCGCCCGCCGTATTTCAGCGAAGCCAGCAGCAGCCCGGCGGTCAGCAGCGCCGACGGCACCAGATAGAATTCCGCCAGACCAAGGTCGGTGATCACCTTCCAGAAGCCCTCGGCGTGGCCGCTGGTGTGCGCCCGGAAATACAGGGCCAGCGGCCGGTCGAGCACGAGCCACCCCAGCAGCACCAACACCAGGGCAACGAGGCTGCCCCACGTCAGCGGCCGTTTCATGGCTCGCGCATCTTGGCGTAGATGGTCAGCGCCGCAGGCTTGCCGCGTGAGTAGTGGAAGCCCTTGACGATGGCCAGGGGCGTGGGCTGATAGCCCAGCGCGGCGGCGGTGGCGGCGAAGTCCTCCGCCTCGGTCTCCGACACCACCGCCAGCGAGCCGGGGGCGGCGACCAGATGCCCGGCGGCGCCGCTGCCGGTGGTGATCATGGTGTCGGTGCCCAGCAGGACCACCAGGCTGGGCTCGCTGTAGCCGGCGATGGCCACCGGCGCGGCGCGGCCGATTGAGGCCACCTGGGCGGCGACGGTGCGGCTGATCCACATCTTGTCGAGGCTGGGCAGTACGCCGTCGAACAGCACAGGGAAGGTGCAGGCCGCCGTCGCCACCAGCGCCACGGCGGCGGTGCGGGCGCGGCCGCGCCGCGCCAGCCAGACCGCCAGCAGGGTGGCGCCGGCGATGCCCATGGCGCCGGGGACGCTGAACAGCGAGAAGCCCTCGCCGAGCCGCATGGGCGCCACCACGGTGGCCACCGCCAGGGCGAGGCCGACCAGGCCCCACACCGCATACCAGGCCTTGGCGCCGCGGCTCGACAGCACCGGCGCCCCCTGCATCACAGCCGCGGCGGTCAGCAGCGCCAGCGCCGGATAGGTGGGCATGACGTAGTGCGGCAGTTTGGTGGGAATCAGCTCGAACAGAATCCAGGCCGGGATGATCCAGGCCAGGCAGAAGCGCACCTCGGGCCGCAGCCGCTGGCGCCAGGCATGCACCAGCGCCGGCCAGGCCAGCGCCGAGGCCGGCCAGAAGGTGGCCGAGGCCAGCAGCAGGTAGAAGCCGGGCTTGCCGCCGTGGCTCTCATGGGCGCCCAGCAGCTTGGGCAGCAGATCGCCCTTGACCGCCTCGTCGACGAAGGTGCCGCCGGTGGCCTGATTGATGGCGGCGAACCACGGCGCCGCGACGGCGATGGTCACCAGCACGCCGGTCAGCGGGCGAAGCGCCACCAGCCAGCCCGCGCGGCGGTCGGCGATGACCAGGGTGGCGATGGTCAGCAGCGACATCAGGGGCACGATGGGGCCCTTGACCAGGATGCCGATCCCCTGCGCCAGCCAGAAGGCCAGCGCCACCAGGATGCCGCCGCGCCCGAGATAGGTGCGGGCCAGCGCGCCCTGTGCCGCGACGACACAGGCCAGCAGCACGGCGTCGGTCTTGGCCTGGTGGCCCTCGGCCACCAGCATCAGGCAGGACCCCAGCAGGGCGGCGCCCAGCAGCGCCGCCTGCCGGCCGAAGAGGTGGCTGCCGAAGGCGAAGGTCATCAGCACCGCCGCCCAGGCGGCCAGGGCCGAGGGCAGACGGTAGGGCCACAGCGCCGTCGCCTTGGCGTCGGAGAACAGGCTGACGCTGGCGGCCTGCAGCCAATAGGCCCCCACCGGCTTCTTGGCGCGCATTTCGTTCTGGTACTGGATGCGGACGAAGTCGCCGCTCTCCAGCATCTGTCGCGTCGCCTGGACGAAGCGCGACTCGTCGCGGTCCAGTGGCGGCACCGTCGCCAGTCCCGGCATGTAGAGCAGCAGGCACAGCAGCGACAGCAGCAGATAGGGGCGGAAACCTTCGCTCAGTCGATCCACGGGGCCGGCCTTGATGTCATTGGCGGGAACAGGCGGCATCAACAGCATGAACTTGCCCGGCGGGTCAAGGTCCGAGGAATCCGGTGCGTCTCAGCCGCCATACTCGGCGACGCAGTTGGGGGTTTCCCAGACGCGCAGGCAGACCAGGCGGGCGGTGGCGTCGGAGCGGGTGGCGACCGGGCCGGCGAGCAGTTCGAACCAGTGCCGCGCCAGGCATTCGGCGGTGGGCTGGAACGGCACCACATAGAGCTTGGTGCCCAGCCGGGTGTCGCAGGTCGAATGGGCGCCGTCGCGCCTCACCGCTGCCTTGACCTCGGCCAGCCACGAGTCATTGCGGCTCTCGGGGGCGAACATGGCGAGCAGGGCGTCGTCGGCCGCGGCGGCGATGAAGCCGTGGTCGCAGGGGGCGTCGATGGCCCGCAGCATCTCGTCCTTGAGGAAGGCGAAGTCCACCACCATGTCGGTCTGTTCGCCGCCCCGGTGCAGGTGGGCGGCCTCGCACACCGCCTCGATGGCGTAGCGATGGCCGTGCAAATGCCGGCATTTCGAGCCGTGCGTCATGATGCGGTGGCCGGCGTCGATCTCGATGCGCCGGCTGACGCGGAAGGGGGCCATGGTCATGGTATTCCCAGCAGCTTGTGGACCTGCAGGCCGAGCCGCCAGCGCGGGTGCGTCCGGCAGTACTCGACCGCCCGGGCGGTGTTGGCCACCGCCGCGGGTCCGTCCATGGGTTGCAGGATAAAGTGCCGGAAGGCAAGCCCTTCGTACAGGTCGGGCGCGGCGCCGTCCTGCGGGAACACCAGCTTCAACTCGTCACCCGCGGTCACCGCCAGCACCGTGCCGGCCTTGGGGCTGACGCACACCCAGTCGAGACCGCTCGGCAAGGACCTGGTGCCGTTGGTCTCGACCGCCACCGCGAAGCCTTCGCCGTGCAGCGCCGCCACCAGCGGATCATCGAGCTGCAGCGCCGGCTCGCCGCCGGTGCACACCACCAGCTTCGGCCCGCCCGCCCCGGCTGGCCAGGCCGCCGCCACCCGGGCCGTCACGGCGGCGGCATCGGCGAATTTTTCGCCGCCGACGAAATCGGTGTCGCAGAAGCGGCAGGTGGCCTGGGTGCGGTCCTCCTCGCGACCGCTCCACAGGTTGCAGCCGGCAAAGCGCAGGAACACCGCGGCGCGGCCGGTATTGGCACCCTCACCCTGCAGGGTGTGGAAGATTTCCTTGACCGCGTAGGTCATTTCCCCCCCTCCCCTGCCGCAGGCGGGGGAGGGTTGGGGTGGGGGCCCAACGAGCCGAAGGCGAGGCGGGAGTGGTGACGGCGGACAAACTCCCGCCTCGCTCCGCTCGTTGGGCCCCCACCTTCCCTCCCCCGCCTGCGGCAGGGGAGGCCCTGCACCGTTAATCCTCCATGAGGCTGGCTCAATGATCCGACCCGTGCAGGATGTCGTGGGCGATGCCGGTGTCGTAGTTGAGTCCCTCGGGGGTGATCGACAGCGCCAGGGGGAAGTTGCCGTGAATCAGGCCTTTGCGCTCGAGGGCGGCCCACACCGCCTGGTTCTGCAACCCGGTGGCGTTGCGCGAGGCCACCACCTTGCGGCCGATGTGGAAGTGGTCGCCGTGCGGACGCGGCAGCGAGCTGAGGAAGACCTCGCCGGTGTGCTGCGCACTGCCGGTCTCGGGGTAACGCGCCAACTCCTGGAACAGCACCAGGGTCTTCAGCTGCAGCGCGTTGAGCTTGAGCGGGTTCGGTCTGGCGGTCATGGCAGCGTCTCTCACTTCGAGGAAAGGCGGATTATGGGCCGGCGTCCGGGGCGCGCCAATCCCCCTTCAGCGCCTGCCACAGCGCCAGGGCGACGATGGCGGCGGTCTCGGCGCGCAGGATGCGGGGGCCGAGGCCCACCGGGCGGGCGAAGGGCAGGCCGGCGAGCAGGCGGCGCTCGCCGTCGGAAAAGCCGCCCTCCGGCCCCACCAGCACCGCCGCCGGCCCCTCGGGCAGCACCGCCAGAACCTCGGCCAGCGGCGGGCCGCCGCCGCTCTCGTCGAGGAACAGCAGCACGCGGCCGGCGGGCCAGCCGGCCAGCGCCTTGTCCAGCGCCACCGGCTCGGCCATCTCGGGCACGGTGAGGCGGCCGCACTGCTCGGCGGCTTCGATCATGTGGGCGGCGAGGCGCTCGGTGTTGACGCGGGTCATGGCGGTGCGGCGGGTGAAGACCGGCACCAGCCGCGACACCCCCAACTCGGCGGCCTTCTCGGCCACCAGGTCGATGCGCTCGCGCTTGAGGGGAGCCGCCAGCAGCCATAGGTCGGGCTCCGGCGCCTGGGGGCGGAGCCGGGCCTCCACCGCGACCCGCGCCCCGGCCTTGGGCAGCGCCTCGATCCGCCCCAGCCACTCGCCGTCATGGCCATTGAACAGCAGCACCGCTTCGCCGGCGGTGGCGCGCATGACGTGGGCGAGGTAGTGGCTCTGCGGGCGTTCAAGCGCCAGGCTCGCCCCGGCCGCCAGCGGCTGGGCAACGAACAGGCGGGCCTTGACGCGGGGAGGGTCGCTCATGCTCCCGTTCTACGCCGGGAAGGCGCGGCGGGGGAAGCCTATAACGCCCGGCTCACGTCGAGGAAGGCACCGCGATGCAGCTTGGCGATGGCGGCGTAGATGCGCAGCCATTGGACCTCGCCATCGCCGTCCCGGCGGCGGCGCATGCGCCGAACCATGGTTTCCGCGTGTCTGACAGCTTGGGTGTCCAGGGCGTTGATCAGCACTCGCGCCACGCGATAAGACTCCAGCTCAATGACTTCTGTCATTTGCTATCCCCCTGTTTTTTTTGGGGCCGCGTCTTCCGGTAGATCCCCTGGGCAGCCACTTTCATTATAGGAATGAAGTATAGCACGTTCGACTCCGCCAATGAAATTTTTCCCCAAGGACGATGCATGCACGACCGGCAGGTCCGAATTGCCCGGCACGCTTGACGGCTCGCCCCGGCCGGCATATGTCACCATCGGTCATTCGTGAAAGGTCGAGCGCCATGGCCTTGCTGCCCATACTCATCGCCCCCGATCCTCGCCTCAAGACGAAGGCCAGGCGGGTGGACAAGGTGGACCAAGACGTCCGTCGGCTGATGGACGACATGTTGGAAACCATGTATGCCGCGCCCGGCATCGGTCTGGCGGCGCCGCAGGTGGGGGTTCTGCTGAAAGTGCTGGTGATCGACACCGGCAAGACCGAGGCCGACCGCAAGCCGATGCTCATGGCCAACCCCGAGATCATCTGGGTCTCGGAGGAGGACAACACCTATGAGGAAGGCTGCCTGTCGGTGCCGGCGCACTATGCCGAGGTGGTGCGGCCCAGGCAGGTCAAGGTGCGCTACCTCGACCACCAGAACGAAATCCGCGAGATCGAGGCCGATGGCCTGTTGGCCACCGTCATCCAGCATGAGATGGACCATCTCGACGGTGTTCTGTTCATCGACCGGATCTCGTCCTTGAAGCGCAACATGATCCTGCGCAAGCTGGTGAAGTCGAAGAAGGAAGAGGCGGCGGTCTGATGCGACTGGTCTTCATGGGGACACCGGACTTTTCGGTCCCCATCCTCGCCGTCCTGCTGGATGCCGGCCACCAGGTCGCCGCCGTCTACAGCCAGCCGCCGCGGCCGGCCGGGCGCGGCCACAGGGAACAGCCGTCGCCGGTGCACGCCTTCGCCGCCGCTCGCGGCCTTGGGGTGCGTACCCCGAAAAGCCTCAAGGGCATCGACGACCAGGCCGCCTTCGCCGGTCTCGACGCCGACGCGGCGGTGGTGGCGGCATACGGCCTGATCCTGCCCAAGGCCATCCTGGCGGCGCCCCGGCTGGGCTGCCTCAATGTGCACGCCTCGCTGCTGCCGCGCTGGCGCGGCGCCGCTCCCATCCAGCGCGCCATCCTGGCCGGTGACACCGAGACCGGCGTCACCATCATGCAGATGGACGAGGGTCTCGACACCGGCGCCATGCTGGCTTCCGACACTATCCCCATCACCGGGGCCACCACCGCCGCGGCCCTGCACGATGCCCTGTCGGCGATGGGGGCGCGGATGATCGTGGCGGCGCTGGCCAGCCTGCCCCGGTCAGGCACGCCGCAGCCCGCGCTGGGGGTCACCTACGCCGCCAAGCTGGCCAAGGACGAAGGCCGCATCGATTGGACGCGCCCGGCCGCCCTGCTGGAACGCATGGTACGGGCGCTCAATCCGTGGCCGGGGGTGTGGTGCGAGTTGGCGGGCGAACGGCTCAAGGTGCTGGCCGCCTCCGTCGAGCCGGGGCAGGGTGAGCCCGGCCGCCTGCTCGACGATCGCTTGCTGGTGGCCTGCGGCGAGGGTGCCTTGCGCCTCACCCGCGTCCAGCGCGCCGGCAAGGCTCCCATGACCGCCGACGAGCTGCTGCGTGGGTTCGCGGTGGCCAAGGGAACGGTACTGCCCTAGCGATGCCCCGCTACAAGCTTCTCGTCGAATACGACGGCACCCCCTTTGTCGGCTGGCAGCGCCAGGATAACGGCCGGTCGGTGCAGGACGTGGTCGAACAGGCCTGCCACCGCCTGGTTCAGGCCGAGGTCACGGTCTATGCCGCCGGACGCACCGACGCCGGGGTGCATGCCACCGGCCAGGTGGCGCATGTCGACCTGCCGCGTGAATTTGCCGCCGAGACGGTGCGCGACGCCCTCAACTTCCATATGAAGCCGCATCGGGTGGCGGTGGTGGCCGCCTGGGCGGTGGCCGACGATTTCCACGCCCGGTTCTCGGCCACCGGGCGGGCCTATACCTACCGCATCTTCAATCGCCGCGCGGCGCCGGCGCTGGAGCGCGACCGCGTCTGGTGGGTGGCCAAGCCGTTGGACGAGGCCGCCATGGCCGAGGCCGCCGCCCATCTGGTCGGCCACAACGACTTCACCACCTTCCGCGCCGCAGAATGCCAGGCCCATTCACCGATGAAGACGCTGGACGTGCTGGAGGTGACGCGGGATGGCGACTTCATCGCCGTCCGCGCCGAGGCACGTTCGTTCCTGCATCACCAGGTGCGCAACATGGTGGGCGCGCTGAAACTGGTGGGCGATGGGCGGTGGACGCCCGGCGACCTCCGCCGGGCGCTGGAGGCGCGTGACCGGCAGGCCGGCGGTCCCATGGCACCGGCCCGCGGTTTGTGCCTGACCGGCGTGACATATTAGGAGTAGCGCTGGACAAAACTTTTGACCAAAATCGTGCGCATGACCGAACCGATCCGCCCGGCCAAGCTGGCCGACACCATCGCCGAGCATATCGAGCAGCTGATCCTGGAAGGCTCGCTGCGTTCCGACGAGCGCCTGCTGTCCGAACGGGACCTGGCGGCGCGCTTCGAGGTTTCGCGCCCCAGCCTGCGCGAGGCGCTGGAAAAGCTTGAGAAGCGCGGCCTGCTCTACACCGGCAAGGGCGGCGCCACCTATGTCGCGCCGATGCTGGGGCAGGGCTTCACCGAGCCGCTCTACGCCATCCTGCGGTCGCGGCCCGAGACCACGTTCGACTACCTGGAGTTCCGCTGCCTGGTCGAAGGGGCTGCCACCCAGCTGGCGGCGACCCGGGCGACCGAGGTCGATCGTGCCATCATCGACAAGAGTTTCCGAGCCATGGTCGCCGCCCACGGCAAGGACGACCCGTCCGACGAGGCCGAGGCCGATGCCGATTTCCACCTCGCCATCTACGAAGCCTCGCACAACGTGGTGATGCTGCACATCATGCGGGCGTTGTCCGAGATGCTGCGCAAGGAGGTCTTCTACAATCGCTCGAAACTCTACCAGCGCAAGGGCGTGCGCGAATTGCTGCTGGACCAGCACCGCGCCGTGCACGAGGCGGTGATGGCGGGCAACCCGGCGGCGGCGCTGGCGGCCGCCGAGGCGCATATCAACTTCACCCGCGAGGCCCTGCAGGAGATCGCCAAGGCCGACGCCCGCCTGGAAGTCTCCCTCCGCCGCATCGCCCGGACCGACATCGTCGCGCCGCGGAAGTAGTCATACCGGCGAACCTATGAAATGACCCGCTTGACCCAAGGCTGGAGGCAGAGGGTTTTGAAGGCGAATGGTGTCGGTGTTGCCTGCTCGTAATTACCTGGGCGGCATCTTTCGGAGTTTAAGACTGAACCAACACCATTTGGGCCACCGGCGCGAAGGAGCGCCGGTGGTGTGGCGTCGCGCCGAGACGGTTGAGCGCCGCCATGTGGTCGGCGGTGCCGTAGCCGGCGTTGCGCTCCCAGCCATAGCCGGGATGAAGCTCGGCCAGGCGAGCCATTTCGGCGTCGCGTCGCACCTTGGCCACCACCGAGGCGGCGGCGATGGACAGGCTGAGGCCGTCGCCGCCCACCACGCAGCGCACCGGGCAGGGCAGCGGCGGCGGCCGGTTGCCGTCCACCAGGGCGTGGTCGACGGCCAGTCCCAGCGCCGCCAAGGCCCGGCTCATGGCCAGGAAGGTGGCCTGGAGGATGTTGAGGCGGTCGATTTCCGCCACCGAGGCCTCGCCGAAGCCCACCGAGGCCGAGGCCAGCACCAGCGCGGCCAGTTCGTCGCGCCGCCGCTTGGTCAGTTTCTTCGAGTCGTCGAGCTGCTCGGCCAGACTCGACGGCAGCCGCTGGCGGTCGAGCACCACCGCCGCGGCCATCACCGGCCCGGCCAGCGGCCCGCGTCCCACCTCGTCGATGCCGGCGACGACGCCGCTCAACTCGATCTCAAGCGCGAAGTCAGGCATCGGCCGGCTCGCGCTTGCGCCGGGGGAGTCGCCGCACGGCGCGGCGGGCCACGGTGGCGACGGCTCCCGCCTCGCGTCCATATAGCATCCCCATCAGTTCGCGCAACGAGCCCACGCCGCCGGCCGCCAAGCGGTGCAGCCGACGCATGGTGAACAGCCAGAACGGCGACAGGATCAGCGAAAGCACGGTGACCGCCACCACCAGCTTGGTCTCGGCGGCGGTGATCAGCTTGACCGCCTTGCCGGCATCGGCCAGCAGGAAGGAGAACTCGCCGATCTGCGCCAGCGAGGCCCCGGCCAGCACGGCGCTGGGCCAGTCCTGGCGCAACAGCCTGAGCGCGCCGACGTTGAGCGCCGTTTTGAACAGGGTGACCATGCCGAGCAGCAGCAGCACCTGCCCCAGGTTCTTCCAGATGAACCTGAAGTCGAGCAGCAGTCCGATGGACAGGAAGAACACCATCAGCAGCACGCTCTGCACCGGGTGGGCGCTCCTGAGGATGGCCTCGCGCTGGCCGGAATTGCCCAGCACCACCCCGGCCAGGAAGGCGCCATAGGCCGGCGACAGGTCCATCAGGCCGGACAGCGCCGCCGCCCCGAAGCACCACGCCAGCGCCACCAGCGGCGACAGGTCGCCGTCCTGCACCAGCCGCGCGGTGATGGGCAGGTCCAGGCGCTTCTTCTTCAGCAGCAGCCAGAACAGCGCCACGATGAAGGCCAGCGAGAACACCACCTTGGCGGCATCGATGGGGGCGAGGCCCTTCTTGGTCATGCCGTCGAGCACCAGCATCATCGGCACCACCGCCATGTCCTGGGCGATGAGGATGCCGACGGTGGTGCGGCCTACGGGCGTGTCGAGGTCGCCGGAGCCCTCCAGCATCTTGATCACCACCGCGGTGGACGACACCGCCACCGCGAAGCCCAGCACCAGCGCCAGCCCGAAGCTCCAGCCCAGCAGGTGGCGCAGCAACAGCGCGGTGGCGACGCTGCCGCCGATCTGCAGCACGGTGGTGAAGACGGCGACGCGCCAGCGGGCGACGAAGCGCCGCAGATCCAGCTCGATGCCGATGACGAACAGCAGCATCAGCACGCCGAACTCGGCCAGGGTGGACACCGCCTCGCGGTTCGACACCAGCCCGAACCCCGCCGGCCCCAGCGCCACCCCGGCCAGGATATAGCCGAGGATCGCCGGCTGCTTGAGCCGCGTCATCCCGACACCGCACAGCAGCGCGGCGAGGGCGACGATGGCGGCGGCGGTCAGGTCGGGATGGTGAACGTCCATAGGCGGCTTTCTACACGAAGTCGATGACTTGGTTTAGCCGCAAGTGGTGGCGGGAATGTGGCGGAGGGGCCGTTCCATCCGCGGCTCCCGCGCCGCGGCCTGGTCGGCGTAGGATAGGCCATGCCGACGGGCGATTGCTTGGATCGCCAAATCGGTGGGGAAGGCCCAGGCGATATCGCCCAGGACCTTACGCCAGCGCAGCAGATCCGGATGATGGGAGTGGCCGGCCTTGGCGTAATCAATGATGGCGTTGCCCGTCCCCTTGGCCCCTAGCGGACAGATGTCACAGTTCTCGGGAAACTGGGCGGCAACGGCGGCGAGGCGCTGCCCCCAGCGCTCTAGCAGCCTACTTGCAGGCACAGGGCCTGAAGTTCGACGAACATCACGCCGAAAATCTTTTCCGGGTCCGAGCCCCAACGCTCGGTGAAGGCGTGACGGTGGGCGACGTCGAACGCGTCGGGGCGCACGGTGGCGAACAGGGCGCGGAACAGGCGGCACATGTTGAGTTCAGTGAACTCGCGAACCGCCTTGTCGTCAGGCTTCTTGGCGATGAAGACGCTCGATCCCAGCGAGATGGACGACGGATTGGAATTCATCACGATGAGGAACCAATCCTTGCGCGGTTCGAAGCGTCGGAAGCTCCGCCCCATGGTCACCAGCACCTGCTCGCGCACCGCCGCAGTGACCGGATCGGCGTAGAACGCATCCCATTCCACCGGCCCCTCGGGGGTTCGATACCGCTCGGCGGCAGTGGCGGCCTGGGTGCGCAGGTCCTCGTAGACCTCCTCGCCCACCATCATGCGTATCGCGGCGAACAACTGCGGGAGATGTTTGCGCTCGATGCCGCTCTTGGGGTCGTCGAACAGCTCGGCGAAGGGCTGGGTGACAATGCGGCCGAGGAAGTCGGTGCGCTTGCGCTCGATGGCCTGCAACTCGAAGGTGGCTTGGCAATTATGCTGGGTCTGGGTGTAGAGGGCCGACAGCGGACCCTGGGCGGAGATCACCGCATGGCCGATGCGCCGCACCGCCTCGACGGACACCTGGCCGTTGTCGGCGCTCTCCTCGATCAGGTCGAGGAGGGCGCGAACCGCCACTGACACGGCGGTGCGGCATCGCCGCCCGCCCTCCGGCGGGAGAGTGGTGTGGCCGCTGGCTGCCATTGGCAGCCTGACCTCCTCAACTCCCATATCGTGACCCTCCGACACGACCGGTTCGAAAATATCACATCTTGTTAGGAAACTCATCAACTCCTATTGACACGGTTTTCCCGTATGTATCGCCACCCGCTGCCGCCAGAAAACAATATGGCATATGTCGTGGCCGAGAAGTAAACGCCGGCAAGCAAGCAAAAGAGAAGGCCCCGAGGTCGCCTCCGGGGCCTGTCTTGGTATTGCCCCCCGCCTGGCGGCTGAATACCGGCGAACGGATCCGCACGGGTTCGTCGGGCTCAGTCCTCGGTGATGGTGCCGTCGAGGTCGCCGGGGCCGCCGGACAAGGCCTCCGAGATCTGGGTGGCGTTGCCACGAATGGCGCCTTCGATTTCGGCGGCCATCTCGGGATGCTCCCGCAGATAGGTCTTGGCGTTCTCGCGGCCCTGGCCGATCCGGACGGAGTTGTAGGAGAACCACGCCCCCGACTTTTCCACCACACCGGCCTTTACGCCGAGGTCGATGAGCTCGCCCATCTTGGACACGCCCTCGCCATACATGATGTCGAAGTCGACCACCTTGAATGGTGGCGCCAGCTTGTTCTTGACCACCTTGACCCGGGTCTGGTTGCCCACCACCTCGTCGCGGTCCTTGATGGCGCCGACGCGGCGGATCTCCAGGCGGACCGAGGCGTAGAACTTCAGGGCATTGCCGCCGGTGGTGGTCTCCGGGTTGCCGAACATCACGCCGATCTTCATGCGGATCTGATTGATGAAGATGACGATGGTCTTGGACTTGGCCACCGAGCCGGTGAGTTTGCGCAGCGCCTGACTCATCAGGCGGGCATGCAGGCCGACATGGGTGTCGCCCATCTCGCCTTCGAGCTCGGCGCGCGGCACCAGCGCCGCCACCGAGTCCACCACCACCACGTCGACGGCGCCGGACCGCACCAGGGTGTCGCAGATTTCCAAAGCCTGCTCGCCGGCATCGGGCTGGCTGATCAGCAGTTCGGAGAGGTTGACGCCCAGCTTGCGGGCATAGCCCGGGTCCAGCGCGTGTTCGGCATCGATGAAGGCGCAGGCGCCGCCTTTCTTCTGCGCCTCGGCGATGACATGCAGCGCCAGCGTGGTCTTGCCCGAGCTTTCCGGGCCGTAGACCTCGATGATGCGGCCGCGCGGCACGCCGCCGATGCCCAGCGCCACGTCCAGGCCGAGCGAGCCGGTCGAGATCACGTCGACCTCCACATGCTCCTTCTGGCCGAGCTTCATGATCGAGCCCTTGCCGAAAGCCCGCTCGATCTGGCTGACCGCGGCCTCCAATGCCTTTTGCTTATCCATGGTATCCTTGTCCACGAGACGCAACGCAGCCTGCGACATGGCCGTTCCCCTCATCTATCCCGTTCCGGTTGGCGATGCAACCTGGCAATACAGTACCTAATCCGTTCCGGAATGCAAGGGGAACGTTCGCGAATGTTCCTGCTTTTTTCGCCCCAGGTTCGTCGGCCGGTTGGTCAGTCCGCCATCACCTGTTTGACCGCCCCGGCCAACTGCTTCAGCGAGAACGGCTTGGGCAGGAAGTGGATGCCCTCGTCGGGGTCGATACCGTTGCGGGCCACATCCTCCGAGTAGCCCGAGATCAGAATGATGCGAATGGCCGGGCGTTCCATGCGCACCAGGCGGGCCAGCGTCACCCCATCCATGCCGGGCATCACCACGTCGGAGATCAGCACGTCGATGCCCTCATCGCCGCGCAGAACGTCGAGCGCCTGCTCGCCCGAGCGCGCCTCGATCACGCGGTACCCCTTGTTGCGCAACGCCCGGCAGCCGAACAGGCGCACCGCGTCCTCGTCCTCCACCAGCAGGATGGTGCCGGCGCCGGTAAGGTCGGCGCCGGCCTCGGGTTCCTTGGTCTGGCGCTTGGGCTCCTCCGCCGGACCCGGCTCGAAGCGTGGCAGGTAGATGGCGAAGGTGGCGCCTTGTCCGGGTTCGCTCTCGACGAAGACGAAGCCGTCGGTCTGGCGCACGATGCCGTAGACGGTGGACAGCCCCAGCCCGGTGCCGGCTCCCACCTCCTTGGTGGAGAAGAACGGCTCGAAGATGCGGCCGAGATTCTCCGTGTTGATGCCGGTGCCGGTGTCGGCGACCTCGATCAGCACGTAGTCGCCGGCCGGCATGAGTTCGGGGCCACGCTGGACCGGCTTGTCCACCGTCACCGCGTTGGTGCGGACGGCGAGCTGACCGCCGCCGGGCATGGCGTCGCGGGCGTTGACGGCGAGGTTGATGATGACCCGAGCTGACGGCCGTGCACCATCCGGAGCTCGATGGTCTCGCCCAGCAGCCGGCGCAGCAGGTTGGACAGCTCCACCAGGGCGTCGGTGACGTTCAGCAGGCGCGGCTGCAGCGCCTGGCGGCGGGAGAAGGCCAGCAGCTGGCGCACCAGGGAGGCGGCGCGGTTGGCGTTCTGCTTGATCTGCATGATATCGGCGAAGCTGGGATCGCCGGCGCCGTGGCGCTGCAGCAGCAGGTCGCAGAAGCCGATCATGGCGGTCAGCAGATTGTTGAAGTCGTGCGCCACGCCGCCGGCCAGCTGACCCATGGCCTGCATCTTCTGCGACTGGGCGAATTGCAGCTCCAGGTTGCGCTGCTCGGTGGCGTCGATGAAGTGGATGACCAGGCCGGAGATTTCGCCGTCCTCGTGGGTGGGGCTGACGAACAGCTGGGCGATCAGGTCGCGGCGGCCCTTCAGCCGCACCTCCATATGGGTGCCGGGCTGCGAGCCATGCAGGACCTTCGCCAACTGCTCGGCCGCCGTTGCCCGGTGCTCCTCGGCCATGTAGTCGGCGACGGTGCGGCCGAGCATGTCGTCGTGGTCGATGCCCATCATGGCCTGAAGCGCCAGATTGCAGGCGCCGATGGTGCCGTCGGGGTCCACCAGGGCGATGCCGACGGGCGCGTCGTCGAACAGCCAGCGGAAGCGGCGCTCGGCGGCGCGCACGGCGCGTTCCCACTGCTGCTCGGGCACCAGGTCGCGCACCACCACCGAGCGGGTGAAGATCTCGCCGCCCTCGTCGAACACCGAATGGGCCACCAGCGCCTGGAACACCTCGCCGTTGCGGCCTTCCAGCCGCAGTTCCGTCCGTTCCTCCTCGGGGTTGGGGACGCTGCCGAACACCTCCTTGAGATTGCGCCCGACGATTTCGTCGCCATTCTTGCCCAGCCAGTCGGCCAGGCGCTGATTGACGTAGCGCACCGTGCCCTCGGCGTCGGCCGAGTAGCAGCCCACCGGCAGCAGGTCGACGAAGTCCGACAACAGTTCGTTCTCGCGGCGCAGCGTCTCCTCGATGGCGCGTCGCGGCGTGACGTCTTCGGCCAGCCACACCACCGCCGCCGAGCCGCCGGTCGGCCGCACCTCGAGCGACAGCCATTCGCGGCCGCCGCCCGGCATGCTCAGCGCCACCTCGGTACGGCGCGGCGCCCCCACCGCGGCGGCGGCATCCAGGCGCTCGATCTCCACCAGCAGGCGGTCGTCGCCGACCACGCGCGCCTTGATGGGAATCAACGGATCGTCGGCCGGGCCGAGCAGGCGCCGCGCCGCATGGTTGCGGAACAGCTCGGCGCCGTCGGGGCCGACCAGCAGGCAGGCCCGCGTCTCCGACTCCAATGCCCCCGCCAGCGCCTCCGCCCTGACGGCGCCGCGAGCACTTTGCGACCAGCGCCACGCCATGGCGCCGCCCGTCGCCGCCGCAGCAGCGGCAGCCGCCACGGCGGGTATGGCCAGCGGCCCACCGGTCGCCAGCGACAACCCCGCCAAGACGATGACCGCCGCCCCCAGGGCCCAAGGCAGCGGGCTCATGAACCAATCACTTCGCAAGTTTGCCTTTCAGGCGCATGACGTAGCCGATGATCTCGGCCACCGCCTTGTAATGCTCCGGGGGCACTTCCTGGTCGAGTTCGACCGAGGCATACAGGGCGCGGGCCAGCGGCGGGTTCTCCACCAGCGGGACATCGTTCTCCTCGGCGATCTCGCGGATGCGCTGGGCAACGAAATCGGCGCCCTTGGCCACCAGGACGGGCGCGTTCATGTTTTCCATGTCGTATTTCAGGGCACAGGCGAAGTGGGTGGGGTTGGTCACCACCACGCTGGCGTCGGGCACCGCGGCCATCATGCGCTGACGCGCGCGCTGCATGCGCAAGGACCGCAGGCGGCTCTTGATCATGGGGTCGCCTTCCGTCTGCTTGTGCTCGTCCTTGACCTCCTGCTTGGTCATCCGCATTTTTTCGTTGAAGTCCCAGCGCTGATAAAACCAGTCGGCGGCTGACACCGTGGTGACCATGATCATGATGGCGGCCACCAGGACCACCACCCGGTGATGCAGATAGTCCATCAGCGCCATCAAATCGAGGCCGGGAAGGTTGGCGAATTCGTTCATCCGCCCCCAGATCATCCACGCCACCACCGATCCCACCACCGCCAGTTTGACCAGCGATTTGGCGAATTCCACCAGTTGCCGCAGCGAGAACAGCCGCTTCAGGCCCTTCAGCGGATTGATCTTGTCGAAGTCCGGCTTGATCCGTTTGGGGACGAACAGGAAGCCCTGCTGGGCGAAGGTGGCGCCCAGACCCAGAACAAGGATGACCGCCACCGGCAGCGCCAGGGCCATCATGACGTGGATGGCCACCTCGACGGCGACGGCGCGCAGGGAGCCGCCATCCATGGCGATGGTGTGCGGATGCTCGATGAAGGGCATCATCAACGACTTGATGTCGCGCGCGATGCCCGGCGCCATCATCCCCACCAGAATCAGTCCGCCGACCAGCGACGCCCACGTCTTGACCTCCTGCGAGGCCATGACCTGGCCCTCTTCGCGGGCATTGGACAGTTTTCGGTCTGTCGGGTCTTCTGTTTTGTCTTCGGCGTCTTCGGCCATGGCGCGGCGCCGGCGTCAGTGGGGGACGGTGTAGGCGCTGAGGCCGTCACCGAACCAGCGCAGGAAGATCAGCATGATCGTCGGCAACGACACCATCAGCAGCCACAGCCCCACCAGCACCTGAAGCGGGAGCGAGACGAAGAAGACCTGCATTTGCGGCACCAGGCGCGAGAGCACGCCAAGTCCAGTGTAGAACACCAGGCCGAATGCCACCAGGGGTGCCGACAGCTGAATGCCCAGCCGGAAGGCATCGGTCAGGGTGTGCGCCACGGTCTCGGCGAAATCGCCCCAGGGCATCGGTTGACCGGGCCGGAACAGCGCGTAAGAATCGATCATGGCCCGGATCATCATATGGTGCAGGTCGGCGGCGAAGATGGTGACCAGGGCGATGTTCGACAGGAAGCCGGTGAGCAGCTGACTCTGCTGCTCGGCGATGGGATCGAAGGAGAAGGCGTTGGTCAGACCGGTCTGAAAGCCGATGAAGGTGCCGGCGATATTCACCGCCGACAGCAGCAGCTGCGCCACCATGCCGATGAACACGCCGACCGTGGTTTCTCCCAGCAGCAGCAGCAGCAGCAGCCCGATGCTGGTGGGCAGCGGCGGCAGGGTGGGACCGATCACCGGCAGCATCAGGAACGAGATGCTGAGGCCCAGCAGCAGTCGAACCCGTGCCGACACCAGGCGGCCGGCGAAGCCGGGCAGCACCATCAGCGCGGCGCCCAGGCGGGCGAACACCAGGAAGAAGCGGTAGACGTCCAGGGTGAGAAGCTCGGTCAGCATCGGCCGGTCCCCTGTCGCCGCCGGGTCAACCGCCGCCGCCGCCAGCGATGATCCGGTCCATGATCATCTTCCAGAAGTCGGTCAGCGTATTGAGCATGAACGGCAGGAAAATGATCATCGAGGCGAACACAAGCAGCACCTTCGGCACGAAGGTGAGCGTCATTTCCTGAATCTGGGTCAGCGCCTGAAAGATGGAGACGATCAGGCCCACGGCCAAGCCGGTCAACAGCGTCGGTGCCGCCACCTTGATCATCACCAGGATCGATTCCCGGGCGATGTCGATGAGCTCGGCCTCGGTCATCTCGCCCGCCGCCCGTCAGATGGGCATGCGCATGATTTCGTTGTAGGCGTTGATCACCTTGTCGCGCACGGCGACGACGGTTTCCAGCGTCAGCTCGGCGTTGTTGACGGCGGCCACCACCTCGCGGATGTCGGCCTTGCCGGCGATGGCCGAGGCCGAGGCGCGGTCGGCCTCCTTGACGGCACCGACCGCCACCTTGGCGGCATCCTTCAGCACGCTGGCGAAATCGGTTCCCGCCGCGGCCTCGGGCTTGTCGGCGGCGTCCGCGCCGGCGAAGGGATTGGCGGCGGTGGCATAGGCGGCAAGGGCGTTGGCAATCTTGGTCATGGTGATGGACCCTAACGCAGCATGTCGACGGTGCGCGACAGCATGGAGCGCGAAACGTTGATGACGTTGAGGTTGGCTTCGTAACTGCGCTGCGCCTCGCGCATGTCCATCATCTCGATGAGAGGATTGACGTTGGGCGCCAGCACATAGCCGTCACGGTCGGCCGACGGATGCTTGGGGTCGTAGCGCCGCTGGAACTCGGCGGTGTCGGGCCGCACCTTGTCGACCTTGACCGAATTGATGCCGGTGGCGCGGTCGAGTTCGTTCTTGAAGGTGACGATCTTGCGCTTATAAGGCGTGCCTTCGGGGCCCTGAGCCAGCGAGTCGGCGTTGGCCAGGTTTTCCGAGATGACACGCAGGCGCTGGGCCTGGGCCTTCATGCCGGAAATCGCGATCGTGGTGCTCTTGGACAGTTCGTCCATGGTGTTCCTCGGTTACCGGTTGCCCAGCGCGGTGCGGATCATGCGGGCATGCTTCTGGTACAGCCCGGCGGCGAGCTCGTAGGCTCCCTTGGATTCGCCGATCTTGGCCATCTGCTCTTCGAGAATGACGGCGTTGCCGTCCGGCGACGACTCGTAGGTGCGACGCACGGACTGCGCCTTGAACGGGTCCGGCCCCATCTCGGGAACGATATGCTGCGGGTTGGTGGCGGCCACCTGGACCGCCGGGGCGGAGGAGCCGGACAGAACCTCCTTGAAGTTCAGCGGCTTGATGTCCTTGGGCAGGTAGCGCGGGGTGTCGGCATTGGCGACGTTGCCGGCCAGCACCTCCTGGCGCTGCGACAGCCAATCCATCTTCGCTCGGGCCATCTTCAGGATATTCAGGTTGTCGAACACGGTGCCGGCCCTCGCATGCCCCCGCGGACGCACTTCGGGCGCTCGCCTCAGGTGGCCACTACTGTGCTCCGGCGGGGTTAAGATTCAGTGAATCGGCTGCCGACGCCCTGCTCTACACTCTACACTGTCGTTCCCTAAACCGAATATTAACCCGGCACGAGGAGAGTGATAATCTATCGCGCCCACATGGTGGGCCGCAACTTCGGTGACAGGCGCATGGGCGGCAAGGACTTGTGGGACGAGCGCGCCGAGGCCGAACCGGCCGGGGCGCCGGCCGGCCGGCCGCAGCGCCAGGTCGCCGTCGCGCTGCACCATGATGCCGCCGCCGGCGGGGCGCCCCGGGTGGTGGCGTCGGGCCGCGGCTCGGTGGCCGAGCAGATCCTGCAGTTGGCCTTCGCCAGCGGGGTCGCCGTGCGCACCGACGCCGACCTCGCCGAGGTGCTGGCGGCGGTTGAACTCGATACCGTCATTCCGGTGGAGGCCTTTGTCGCCGTCGCCGAGATTCTCGCCTATGTCTACCGCGCCAACAGCCGGCTGATGCCGGCCGCTCCGGCGGCACCATGACCGCTACCGTGATTGCCGCCGCCGTGGTGCGCGAAGAGTTGGAGAAGGCGGCCTCGCTGGTCACCACCGCCTACCGCCTGCTGGCCACCGGCACCATGGTCGACCTCTCCGCCCTGGAGGGCAAGGTCCGCTTCATCTGCGAGGCGCTGGCCGGCATGGAACGGGACGAGGGGGCGATCTTCCGCCCCGGCATGGAGGCCCTGATCGCCGATCTCGACCACCTGGCCGAGGCCATCCAGGAACGCCATCAACCTTTTGCCGTCCCTCTGGACGGCGCCACGCCGCCGGGCGCCTGAGCCGTGGACGCCGCCGTCTACGTCCGCTTCGTCCTCTCGCTGGTGTTGGTGCTGGGCCTGGTGTTGGCCGCCCTGTGGGCGGTGCGGCGCTACGGCTTGGGCGGAATGGTGGTGGCTCGCGGCACCGGCCGTCGCCGCCTGGCCCTGGTCGAGGCCATGCCGCTGGACGCCAAGCATCGGCTGGTGCTGGTCCGCCGCGACGACCGCGAGCATCTGTTGCTGCTGGGCAGCAACGGCCCGGTGGTGGTGGAACGCGACATCGCCCAGCCTCGCTTCGAATCGGAGATCCCCAAATGAAGCGTCGCGTCGTGGCTCTATCGCTGGCGCTGTCGCTGCTGGCGTTTCCGGCATTGGCCCAGTCGGTGAATATCGACTTCGGCCCCAACAGCGCCGCCACCAGCAGCCGTCTGGTGCAGATCATCGCGCTGATGACGGTGCTGTCGGTGGCGCCGTCGATCCTGGTGATGGTGACCTCGTTCACCCGCATCGTGGTGGTGCTGGGCTTCCTGCGCCAGGCGCTGGGTACCATGCAGAGCCCGCCCAACATGGTGATGATCAGCCTGGCCATGTTCATGACCGCCTTCGTGATGGCGCCGACCTTCGAACAGTCCTGGGATCAGGGCATCCAGCCGCTGATGGACGGCCGCATCGACGAGATGGAGGCGTTCGAGAAGGCGGCCAAGCCGGTGCATGCCTTCATGACCAAGCATGTGCGCGACCAGGACCTCCGCCTGTTCATGGACCTGTCGCGGGCCAAGGAAGTGGCGAGGCCGGAGGATGTGCCGCTGAAGGCCCTGATTCCCGCCTTCATGATCAGCGAATTGCGCCGCGCCTTCGAGATCGGCTTCCTCATCTTCCTGCCCTTCCTCATCATCGACATGGTGATCGCCTCGGTGCTGATGAGCATGGGCATGATGATGATTCCGCCCGCCATGATCGCCATGCCGTTCAAGCTGATCTTCTTCGTCATGGTCGACGGCTGGTACCTGGTGGTGGGCAGCCTGGTGCAGAGTTTCGGGACGTAAAAAAAACCCGCCGGAGTCGCCTCCGGCGGGGCCGTTGGAATTGCGGGCCGTTCGGCTCAGCCGATGCCCATCTTCTCCTTGAGGTTCTCGTCCAGCTTGTCGAGGAACTGGCTGGTGGTCAGCCAAGGCTGCTGGGGGCCGATGAGGGTGGCCAGGTCCTTGGTCATGGCGCCGGCCTCGATGGTGTCGACCGTCACCTTTTCCAGGGTATCGGCAAAGCGCTTCAGCGCTGTGTTGGCGTCGAGCTTGGCGCGATGGGCGAGGCCGCGGGTCCAGGCGAAGATCGAGGCGATCGGGTTGGTCGAGGTCTTGTTGCCCTTCTGGTGCTCGCGGTAGTGGCGGGTCACCGTGCCGTGGGCGGCCTCGGCCTCGACGGTCCTGCCGTCGGGGCTCATCAGCACGCTGGTCATCAGGCCCAGCGAGCCGAAGCCCTGTGCCACCGTGTCGGACTGCACGTCGCCGTCGTAGTTCTTGCAGGCCCAGACGAATTCGCCCGACCACTTGAGGGCCGAGGCGACCATGTCGTCGATCAGGCGGTGCTCGTAGGTGATGCCCAGCGCGTCGAAGTCGGCCTTGAATTCAGCCTGGAACACCTCCTCGAACAGGTCCTTGAAGCGGCCGTCATAGGCCTTGAGGATGGTGTTCTTGGTGGACAGGTAGACCGGCCACTTCTTCTGCTTGCCGTAGTTCAAGCAGGCGCGGGCGAAGCCCCGGATGGACTCGTCCAGATTGTACATGCCCATGGCGACGCCGGCACCGGGGAACTGGAACACCTCGTGTTCGATCACCTGGCCGTCGGTGCCCTCGAACGTCATGGTCAGGGTGCCCGGGCCGGGCACCCTGAAATCGGTGGCGCGATATTGGTCGCCGAAGGCGTGGCGGCCGATGACGATGGGCTTGGTCCAACTCGGCACCAGGCGCGGCACGTTCTTGCAGATGATGGGCTCGCGGAAGACGGTGCCGTCCAGGATGTTGCGGATGGTGCCGTTGGGCGACTTCCACATCTTCTTGAGGTTGAACTCTTTGACCCGCGCCTCGTCGGGCGTGATGGTGGCGCATTTGACGCCGACGCCATACGTCTTGATGGCCTCGGCCGACTCGACGGTGACCCGGTCGTCGGTCCGATCGCGATGCTCGATGCCGAGGTCGTAGTATTTGAGGTCGATATCCAGATAGGGGAGAATCAGCTTCTCCTTGATGAATTGCCAGATAATGCGCGTCATCTCGTCGCCGTCGAGTTCGACGACGGGATTGACGACCTTGATCTTCTTCATCGACGTGTACCCCGTAGAAGCTTGAATTGCGCGTCCGCTGGGGTGCGCCCCTCGCCGCAGCGGAACCGCAATTCCACGCGCCCGGACAGGCGCGCACGATATTCATCGCCGATGGCGAACGCAAGCCGGAAAGCTACACCAAGGGATAGGGTTCGGGTGGGCAATCAGAACAGGCTCGGCTCGCCCCCCGCGACGGTTTCGATGCCTGCCCGGGCCGTGGCCAGCACCTGGTCGACGTCGTCGACGACCGAGTAGAGCCGGGCCGTGTCGGAGTGGGCGAAGCCGTTGGTGATGACGTGTCCGGCGAGGTCGAGCCAGGTCTGCCAGTAGCCGTGCTGATTGACGATGACGATGGGCTTGTGGTGCAGCCGCAACTGCTTCCAGGTCAGAACCTCGAAGGTCTCGTCCATGGTCCCCATGCCGCCCGGCAGCACGGCGAAGGCGTCGGCCAGGGCGAACATTTGTTGCTTGCGGGTGTGCATGCTGTCGACGACCCGCAGTTCGGTGATCCCGGTGTAAGCCTTCTCGATGCGGGTCAGGTGCTCGGGGATGATGCCGACGACGCGTCCGCCGGTGGCCATCACCGCCTCGGCCAACGCCCCCATCATGCCGAGCTGGCCGCCGCCGTAGACCAGTTGCACTCCCTCGTCGGCGAGCCGCCGGCCCAGCCGGGCGGCGGCCTCGCGGAAGCGGGGATCGGCGCCGGGCGACGAGCCGCAAAACACGCACAGCGATTTGAGGCGGGGTAACCGAGTCTTCGACATGAAGCGCCCTCCGTTTGCACGAAGTGCCGATATGGGGACGCGGGCGATGGGCGGCATCGCCGCCCCCCCTACGAGGGCCATAGGTTGCGCAAATGGGATGCGCCGGGCAAATGCAGGTAATGGCGCACATGGCGTCCGCCACAGGGGGAGCGTAGGCCGATGCATATGATGAGGATGGCCGGCGTGGTCTCAGCACTGCTCGCGGGCGCTTCCTCAATGCCCCCACAGCCGCAGGCAGCCGAACACCACGGTGGCCGCGGCAGCCAGCAGGGCGAGGGCGAGCCACGGGCTGCGGAATTCCAGCGACGCCGCCTTGGCGGCCAACTCGGGTGACACCCGTTTGGCTCCGGTCAGCATGGGCCGCACTAGGTTCTCGCCCTTGGCCAGCAGATAGAACAGCACCGCGCCCACATGCAGCGCCACCAGCGCCAGCAGCAGTTTGGCGCCGAGACGGTGCACGGTGGAGAGCTGTTTGACGGTGGTGCTCGAAACCGTCCAGGCCAGCGGTCCGTCGGTGAAGATGTCGTCGCTGGTGAACAGCCCGGCCGACCCCTGCACCATCAGCAGTGCCAGCAGCGCC
>JACPDP010000037.1:0-14575 GCA_016183945.1 Magnetospirillum sp. | reverse complement strand
CCGCCCAGCGGGTTGTGGCCCAGCTCCGGCCAGGGGCGGCCGTCGCGCAGCGACCGCACATAGGCCAGGGCGCGTCTCGGCCCGGCGACGAAGGCGGAAAAGCGGGCGGTACGGCTGCCCATTACCCCCCAGGCCAAGCGAAACAGCAGCAGCGTCAGCACCAGCGACCCTAGGGGCATGTGAAGATCCAGCTTGCCGGTCTTGCCGCTGACCCACAGGGCGGCGAACAGCGCCACCAGCAGCCAGTGGAACACACGCACCGGGATGTCCCACACCGGTACCGCCGTAGTCTCGCCCGCGTCAGCCATGCCGTCCTCATCCTCCCTTTGCCCCTCGCCGGGCGCCCCGCTCGCTTTCGCGCATGCGAACGGAGCGATTCGGGTGCTATTTGCCCCGGCGAGGGTAGCCGTCGCCATTCCTGGTGGTCAAGGCGGGTTGCTCAGAGACGCACAAGGCGGTACGGTACCGTCCTCGCCGTTCGGGCCGTGCAACGAGGGCATGTGAACAAGCCAGTCATCATATCAATCATCGGGCTCGCCGTCGCCGTGGTTGCCGCGGTGGTGGCGCTTGACCGTTCCAATGAGGATCGTCAGGCGCTGCCCCCCGCCGTCGTCGAGGCCCCCGCATCCGCGCCCGCCGATACGACGCTGGGCCGCGAGCCGACGTTCGATGTGGTTCGCATCGACAAGAACGGCGACACCGTTATCGCCGGCCGCGCCATGCCCAAGGCCGAGGTGGTTATCCTCGATGGTGGCACGGAGATCGGACGCACCATCGCCGACAACCGCGGCGAGTGGGTGTTCGTTCCCAGCGGCCCGCTGAAGCCCGGCGCACGTGAATTGAGCCTGAGGGCGGAAAACCCCGACGGCACCATCATGGAGGCTACCGCCCCGGTGGTGCTGGTGGTGCCCGAACGCGATCAGGGCCAGGCCATCGTCTTCAAGGTTCTGCCGGGCGGCGGCTCCACCCTGCTGCAGGGACCGGTGGGCGACGCGGCCGGCCAGCTCTCCATCGACACCGTCGACCACGACGATCGCGGCCGTCTGTTCGTCGGTGGCAAGGCGCCCGCCAAGGGGCGGGTGCATGTCTACCTGGACAACCGCTTCCTCGGGCGCGCCGATGCGGACGCCGAGGGCCGCTGGCGACAGGCCGGCAAGCGGCCGGAGGCCGGGCGGCACGTCCTGCGCGCCGATCTGGTGGGCGACAAGGGCAAGGTGCTGGCGCGCATCGAGGTGATGTTCGATCCCGGCGAGGCGGCCAAGTTGCCCGAGAACGGCGGTGATACCATCGTGGTGATGTCGGGCAATTCGTTGTGGCGCATCGCGAGGGCCGTCTATGGTGCCGGCGCGGCCTATACGGCCATCTTCAGCGCCAACCGCGACCGCATCCGCGATCCCGATCTGATCTATCCCGGCCAGGTGTTCACCGTTCCCTCCCGCTAACGCGGCCGGCGCCGCCATTCCGGGCGCAACGCGCTTTCCCCCGGCCTGGCCGGCGCCAGCGGCGGGCGGACATAGCAAGCGATGAGGTCGAGATAGGGGATGGCCGGAACCAGCACGCGGGCGACCGCCGCCACCAGTGCGGTGGCGGTGACCGGGGGCAGGATGGTTTGCTCGGCCCCGAGCAGGATGCGGCCGCGGGCGATGCGGAACAGCGGTCCGCTCCGGTCGGAGGCGACCTGGACGATGCGGGCCAACCCGGCGCGGGCGGCAGGCGATTCGACGCTGAACGGCATCGGGCCGACGTCGCCGACGATTTTGAGGCGGGCATGCCCGTCGGCTTCCTCGTAGCGGCCGGCGATGCGGACCGAGCGGAAGTTGAAGTCGAACTGGACGAGGCCGTCCTCAATGGGCAACAGCTGCCCGTCCTCGGCCGCCAGAGCCTGGAGGTCGATGGGAAAGCACTTGCCGCCGAGGATGAATTGTGAAGTTTTCGACATCCCGTTTGATCGTTTCCGCGGGCGAGGTGACCCTACCATGGCGCCGTTCGGGATAAAACCCGAAACGGCTGGGGTATTAACCTCGGGGCCGCGGCGGATTACAATGGGTTTTGTAGACAGGAGAGGCCTTCCGTGCAGGCGCAGGAAATATCTTTGACTAAATATCTCTGGTTTCCCATCAACCGCGAGGGCTGGCCCTTCATCGCCTTGTTCGCGGTGGCCGCGCTGCTGCTGGGGCAACTGTGGGCACCGCTGGGCTGGCTGGGGGGGGTGCTGACCTGCTGGTGCGCCTATTTCTTCCGCGACCCCGACCGGGTGACGCCGGTGCGCGAGGGACTGGTGGTCAGCCCCGCCGACGGCGTGGTGTGCCTGGTGGGCATGGCGGTGCCGCCCTCCGAGCTGGGCATGGGGTCCGAGCCGCGCATGCGCATCTGCGTGTTCATGAGCGTGTTCAACGTCCATGTGAACCGCTTTCCGGTAGACGGCACGGTGCTGCGCATCGCCTATAAGCCGGGCAAGTTCCTCAGTGCGTCGCTGGACAAGGCCAGCGAGGACAACGAGCGCATGGCGGTGCGCCTGGGCCTGGCCGACGGTCGCGAGATCGCCTGCGTCCAGATCGCCGGGCTGGTGGCGCGGCGCATCAAGTGCGACCTGGCCGAGGGCCAGGGCGGCAAGGCCGGGCAGCGGTTCGGCCTGATCCGTTTCGGCAGCCGGGTCGACGTCTACCTGCCCGACGCCGTCGCGCCGCTGGTGGCCTGTGGCCAGGTGATGGTGGCGGGCGAGACGGTTCTCGCCGACCTGGCTTCGAATGAACCGGCCCGAATCGGGGAGGTGCGCTGATGTTCAAGCGGCCGAGATTCAAATCCAAGCGGCCGCCGCGCATCGCCGGGCTGTCCATCAACCGGCTGATCCCCAACATCCTGACCCTGCTGGCCCTGTGCGCCGGGCTGACGTCGATCCGCTTCGCCGTGCATGCCAAGTGGGAGTTGGCGGTGGCGGCCATCCTGCTGGCCGGTGTGCTTGATGGCCTGGACGGCCGCATCGCCCGGCTGCTCCAGGGCACCTCGAAGTTCGGTGCCGAGCTGGATTCCCTCTCCGATTTCGTCAGCTTTGGCGTTGCCCCGGCGATGGTGCTCTATTTCTGGACCATGCAGGGGGCCGGCGGCCTGGGCTGGGCCCTGGCGCTGCTGTTCGCGGTATGCTGCGCCATGCGGCTGGCCCGCTTCAACACCATGCTGGGTGAGCCCGACCTGCCGGCCTACGCCTACAACTTCTTCACCGGCGTTCCCGCCCCGGCGGCGGCTGGCCTGGTGCTGCTGCCGATGGTGATGACCTTCCAGTTCGGTGCCGGCCTGTTCGACCGGCCCGTCGTGGTGGCCATCTTCCTGCTGGGCGTGTCGTTCCTGATGGTCAGCAAGATTCCCACCTTCTCGTTCAAGAAGGTGCGCATCCCGCATCGATGGGTTTTGCCCATCCTGCTGGTGGTCGGATTGGCCACCGCCTTCCTGGTGACCGAGCCGTGGCTGACCCTGTCGCTGTTGGGTGTCGCCTACCTGGCGACGATTCCGCTGGCGGTGAAGTCGTTCCGCCGTCTCAAGCAGCAAGCCGACGACGTGGCCGGCCAAACCGGTGCGAAGCCGGCAGCTCCCTCCGCCGACGGGCGCCCGGCTCCCGGCTGACATATGGCGGAGGTACTGGGTCCTGTGCCGTTCTCGGGGGATTCGTGGCATTCGTGCCACGCCTGTGGCGATTCGGTTGCGCGCAGTGCTACCCCCTATTGTCTTGCCGGCCATCCTGGGGTAGAAGCCTTCTCAAAGCGCAAGAGCATCATCGATAGAAAGGGGACCTTCCCATGCGCAGCGTGAAGACTTTGCTGGTCGCCGGCCTGATTGCCGCGACGCCGTTTGCCGCCAATGCCCAGTGGTACATGGGTGCCGATGCCGGCGTGAATTTCATGCAGGACCCCGGTGTGCGCGGCACCGACTCCGACTGGGGCTGGGTTGGCCTCGGCCAGGTCGGCTATAGCTTCGGCGCGCCCAAGGTCGAGTTCGAGTACGGCTACCGCGGCAACGACTCCATCTCGGCGCATGGCCCGATGGCCAATGTGTTGTACGATTTCATGCCCAACGGCCAGTGGCATCCGTTCGTCGGCGCCGGTATCGGCTGGGCCTGGCTGGACGGCGACTTCAGCGGCTCCACCTCCAAGGGCTCGGACAACAGCTTCGCCTATCAGGGCATCCTGGGTCTCGGCTACGACATCGACAAGAGCTGGGCGCTGAAGGGGCAGTATCGCTACTTCGCCACCGCCGATGCCGACGTCGGCTACACCAACGACACCGCCGATTACCGCAACCATGCGCTGACCATCGGCTTCACCTACAAGTTCGGCGCCCCGGCTGCCGCCCCGGCGCCGGCTCCGGCCCCGGCCCCGGCTGCCGCCGTGGCTCCGGCCCCGGCCCCGGCTCCGAAGGCCAGCCCGGTGCAGAAGAACTTCATGGTGTTCTTCGACTTCGACAAGGCCGAAGTCTCCCCCGAGGCCCTGAAGGTCATCCAGCAGGCCGCCCAGGCCGGTAAGAGCGGCCCCGCCGCCCGCATCGACCTGACCGGCCACGCCGACCGCTCGGGTTCGGACAAGTACAACCTCAAGCTGTCGATCAAGCGCGGCGAGGCCGTCAAGGCCCAACTGGTCAAGCTCGGCATCCCGGCGAGCCAGATCGTCGTCGTCGGCAAGGGCGAGGGCGCCCCGCTGGTCGGCACCCAGGACGGTGTCCGCGAGCCGCAGAACCGCCGCGTCGAGATCGTGCTGCCGTAAGGGCACACCCTCGGCGGCGACGCCATCAGACCCCTTCCCCGAGTGGGAAGGGGTCTTTTTAGGTTCATCGCCGGATTCCGGGGAAAGCGGCCCGGACCTTGAGGAAGAAGTAGTCGTCATCGCGGAAGCCGTAGGCGATGCGCTTGATGACCTTGATCTTGTTGTTGATGCCCTCCAGCAGGCTTGTATGCAGGGGCCATCGGCAGTGGGCGACGATGCCGGCGACATAGGATTCGAGGCGCTTGGCGAAGAGGATGAGGGGTTTGATGGCGCTGGCCAGCGCACGGTCCCTCCATGCTTGCCAGGCCCTCCTTGCCGCCTCGGGATCCGTATGGCGCCATAGCTCCTTGAGGTCGTCCTTCAGCACGTAGGCGGTCATCAAGGCCTCGTTGGCCGCCAGCAGTTCGTCGAGCCGGACCCGATCCTCGTCCTTGGCGATGTTGTCGCGGTTGCGCAGCAGCAGCCAGCGGGCGGTCTTGACCACCTTGCGGGCCTTCTTGTCGTGACGCAGACGGTTGGCCTCGTCGACACGGACGCGGTCGATGACCTCGCGGCCGTACTTGGCGACGACATGGAAGAGGTCGTAGACAATGGCCGCCTGGGGGCAGTGGTGGCGCACCTCCTGCTCGAAGGCGGCATGCATGTCCATGGCGACAGCGGCGACCTCCTTGCAGCGTTCCGGCCCCAGGAGTTCGAAAAACGGCCGCACGCTGTCGCGCGAGCGGCCCCGGCCGACCCACAGCACCCGCTTTGTGTGTGGCTCGACCACCACCGTGGCATAGCGATGGCCCTTCTGGATGGCGAACTCGTCCATGGCGATCTCGCGGATGCCGGCCAGATCGACCGGTCCCAGCGTCAGGGCCAGATACTTCTTGTCGATGGCCTTGACGGTGGTCCATGCCAGGCCGAAGAACGCTGCCACCCGTTTCACCGGCAGAACCTGGCATAGCTTCGCAACGCTCTCGGCCAGCCTGGCCGTCACTCGCGAATACCGTCCCAGCCAGTCGAGCCGCTCCAACCGGGGACCACAGCACGGGCAGGCAAGACGGCGCCGCGGCACCAGCAACCATGTCTCGGCCTCCAGGATGGGCAGCTCGCGCACCGTCCGCATGGTGCTCTCGTGGACCTGCGCGACCGACCCGCCGCAGCCCTCGCAAATCATTGCTCGGCCCGGCAGGCCCGCCAGCGTGATCCAGACCGCCGGCTTGGTCCCCTCGACACGCTCGATCTTTTCCACCCGGTAGCCTTCCCAGCCACCGAGCCATGCCGTAGCATCCCCCTCGGACAACGGTACCCCCTGGCAGTCTGTTTGGTTTGGCGACTACCAGTTTGTCAGAAAGGGCCGTTGTCCGCCCTTATCGCGCGCTTTCCCCGGAATCCGGCGATGAACCCTTTTTTATGGCAGCACCGCCCGCAGCTCCCCGACGACCTTTCCCGCCACGTTGACCACGGGCGGCCGCATCCGGCCCGCCAGCCGCTGTAACGCCACCCCGCCCAGGGCGCCGAGCCGGTCGAGCAACGCCAGCACAGCCACCTCGGCGGCGCGAGCGGCACCGTCGTCGATCTTCAGCGCCACGCCCCAGCCCAGCTCCGGCAGGATGGCGGCGAAGACGCCCTCGGCGCCCGCCTTCACCGCGATGCGGGGGGCCGCCTGCATCACCTCGGTGCACAGGCGGCCACTGCCCGCCACCAGGATGGGATGGGCGATCATGGCGGCGACGATGGCGCCGGCCGCCTGCCGCCGTGCCGGGGCCAGGCCGGCGGGGTCGGCCAGCCGCGCCATCGCCATCGCCAGGGCGTGCAACGGCAGCGCGAAGGTGGGGATGCCGCAGCCGTCGGTGGCCCACGGCGCCGTCTCCTCTCCCGTCATCTCGAACAGCGTGCGGGCCACCCGCTGCTGAACCGGGTGGTCCCGCCCGATATAGCCGCGGCGGTCAACCCCGAGGTGACACGCCAGCGTCAGGAACCCCGTATGTTTCCCCGAGCAGTTGTTGTGCAGCGGTGACGGCGCCTCGCCGGCCCGCACCAGCGCCAGGGCCGCCGCCGGGTCGCTGGGGGGGTGGGCGCCGCATTCCAGCGCGTCCGGCCCCAGCCCAAGCCGCTCAAGCCAGGCGGCCACCCCGGCCACATGCCGGGGGTCGCCGCCATGGGAGGCCGCGGCGAGGGCAATCTGTTCGGCTCCCAGGCCAAAGGCGGCGGCGGCACCGCTTTCCAGCAGCGGCAGGGTCTGCAGCGGTTTGACGGCGGAACGCGGATAGACCGGCCGCTCCCCGTCGCCCCAGGCTGCCACCACCCGGCCGGCGGCATCGGCCACCACGGCGGCACCGCGGTGGCGGCTCTCCACATGCTGGCCGCGCACCACCTCCACCAGGACCGGATTGGGAGAATTGGTCGCCATGCCGGAACCTCCTTGTTGACAGCCGCGCCAGCAACAGGGTTTAACCGCTGCAGGCGCCACAGTCATGCCTGCCACCGGGAAAGACCTTATGAATACCGCAGCCCGCACCGCATTCGCAGCCCTGCTCACCATTGTCGCCGCGCAGCCGGCGGCGGCCGAGGACACCAAGCGCCTGGGCAAGTTCGGCGACTGGGAAAGCTATGCCTATACCGACGGCGGCGCCAAGGTTTGCTACGCCGCCGCCTCGGCCACCAAGGTTCAGGGCGGCGAGAGGGGCCGCAACAGCGCGGTGCTGATCATCACCCACCGCCCCGGTGCCAAGAGCCTCAACGAGGTCAGCATCACCGGCGGCGCCCCGTTCAAGAAGGACTCCGAGGTGGAGTTGCAGGTGGGGGCCACCAAGCACTCCCTGTTCACCAAAAGCGACCATGCCTGGGCCAGGAACGCATCGGCCGACAAGGCCATCGTGGCGGCCATGCTGAAGGGCCGCGAAATGAGTGTCCGCGCCACGCCGGCCAAGGGGACCGCGCTGTCCGGCACGGTATCGCTGACCGGCTTCGGCGACGCACTGGGCGCCATCGACAAGGCGTGCGCGGTGAAGCGGTAGGGTGGCTGGCAATCAGCCCGCCGCTATTGCGGCTTCGCTTTCGATCCGCCACCCGGCTTCGCCTTCCAGCGATTCTTGATGGCAGGCTTGTTGTCGGGACGATGGGCCGGCTGTCCCGGGCGATGGGCGGGCTTGGCCGCGCGGGGGGTGTGGTGTTCGCCCTCGGCATGAGGCGACTTCTCCAGCAGCTCGATGCGGACGTCGTTTCTTTCGACCCGGGCGACCGATGCCATGAATCTTTCGGCGGCCGAGGCCTCGATTTCGAACTTCGTCTCGTGCTCGAAGATGCGGATCGCGCCGATCTCCGGCTTGGTGATCTTGCCTTGCCGGCAGATCATCGGGATCAGCCAGCGCGGATCGGCATTCTTCTGGCGGCCGACATTGAGCCGGAACCACACGCTTTCACCGGCCAGGCCGTTATTCTTCCCGCCACGGGGGCCGCGGGGCTCGCGACCCTCGCGAGGTTCACGCGGCAGGGCGGCGGCGACACCGGCACCGGGATCGAAGACCTCCTCGGCGGCGGGCAGGTGCGAGCGGTACATGCGCACCAGGGCGGCGGCGATGTCCTCGGGCGAGCGTTGGGCCAGCAGGGCCTTGGCCATGGCCACGTCGTCCTCGCTGAGGTCCTCGGTGACGAACGGGCTTTGCAGCAGCCGCTCCTGGTCGAGCCGGCGGATGTCCTCCGCCGAGGGGGCGCCGCCCCAGACGGCGTGAACGCCGGCGGATTGCAGCAGCATTTCGGCCCGGCGGCGGCGCGACAACAGCACCAACAGCACGCTGACGCCCTTGCGGCCGGCGCGGCCGGTGCGGCCGCTGCGATGCTGCAAGGTCTGGGCGTTCTGCGGCAGCTCGGCATGGATGACGAGCCCGATATTCGGCAGGTCGATGCCGCGCGCCGCCACGTCGGTCGCCACGCAGACCCGTGCCCGCCCGTCGCGCAGCGCCTGCAGCGCCTGATTGCGGTCGTGCTGGCTCAATTCGCCGGACAGCGCGACGGTGGCGAAGCCGCGTTCGAGCAGGATGGCTTGCAGATGCCGCACCGATTCGCGGGTGTTGCAGAACACCAGGGCCCCGGGGGACTCGACGAACCGCAGCAGATTGACGACCGCATGCTCGATCTCGTTGGGCGCGACGCGGACCGCACGGTATTCGATGTCGGCGTGGCCTTGCTGACCGGCCGAAACGGCGATCCGCCAGGCGTCGCGCTGGTAGCGCCTGGCCATGGCGACGATGTCCTTGGGCAGCGTCGCCGAGAACAGCAGGGTGCGCCGCTCCTGCGGCGTCGCTTCCAGGATGAACTCCAGATCCTCGCGAAAGCCGAGGTCGAGCATCTCGTCGGCTTCGTCGAGCACCACCGCCTTGAGTTTGGTGATTCTCAAGCCGCCCCGTTCCAGGTGGTCGCGCAGACGGCCGGGGGTTCCGACGACGATATGGGCGCCCTTGGCCAGCAGCCGCTGCTCGGCGCGTGGGTCCATGCCGCCGACGCAGGACACCACGCGTCCGCCGGCATGCTGATAAAGCCAGGTCAGCTCGCGATGCACCTGTAGGGCAAGCTCGCGGGTGGGGGCGACGATGAGGGCGAGCGGGTCGCTCGCCGGCTCCAGCATGACGGCGTCGCCGAGCAGGGGGCTGGCCATGGCCAGGCCATAGGCCACCGTCTTGCCCGAGCCGGTCTGGGCCGACACCAGCAGGTCGCGGTCCGTCGCATCGGGTTCAAGCACCGCCGTCTGAACAGCGGTCGGGTCGGTGAAGTCGCGCTCGGTCAGCGCCTGGGTGAGCGGGTGACCCGCTGGGAAAAAATCCATGTCCGTGGCAAAGCTTTCGTTCGTTGAGGATCTCGGCCGGTCTCGCGCTACGACAGCGAGGGAAGGGGGACCTTCCGGCGTCCGCGGCGGCCTGAGCGTTGCTGGCAGCAGATAGCACGATTCGGCTCGCCGTTGCGCTAAATTGGATGATGGTCGACGGCGGGGCCTGAATGGGATGGGGTAGCCAAACCATCGCGTCTTGGGCAAAATGTTCCGCGACCCGCAACCGATTGGAAGCCCCGCCCCGATGCCTTCGTTCGACATCGTCTCCAAGACCGAAATGGCCGAAGTGGACAACGCGCTGGCCGGCATCACCCGCGAAATTGCGCAACGCTTCGATTTCAAGGGCGCCAAGTGCTCGGTGGAGCGCAAGGATACCACCATCACCGTGCTGGCCGACGACGACGCCAAGCTCAAGCAGATGCACGACCTGCTCAAGGTGCACTTTACCCGGCGCAACGTCGACCCCAAGGCCCTCGACTACAAGACGGTGGAAAAGGCCAGCGGCAATTCCGTCCGCCAATTGGTCATCGTCAAGCAGGGCATCGACAAGGACCTGGCCAAGCGGCTGGTCAAGGACATCAAGGACAGCAAGATCAAGGTGCAGGCCGCCATCCAGGGGGACGAACTGCGGGTCACCGGCAAGAAGCGCGACGACCTGCAGGAGGCCATCGCCCTGCTCAAGACGCTGGACGTCGATCAGCCGCTGCAATACGTCAATTTCCGTGAGTAGGCGGGCGCGCGAGCGCTCACCGGTCCACCGGGACGGAATTACTTGCCGATCTGGATGCGGCGTGCCGCCAGCTTGACCGCCGACTCGAAATCGGGCTGGACCGGAAGGGGGCCGGCGGCCAGCATCAAATTGCAGGGCAGGCCAAAATCCTCCACCGTCTGGCCGCTCATGTCTTCCCAGGGGGCGCCCTCCAAGCGGCGGGCGGCGCCGAGGAACCACACGGCGCGTTCGAGATAGGCGCGGCGGTCGGCGGTGTAGGGCACCACGATCTTGCCCAGGGCCTCGGCATAGCCCATCTCCCAGGCGGTGCCGTCGTCGGCGTTGGGGCCGCGGAACGGGCTGACATCGGCGAGGATGGCCTTGGTGGAGCGGATCTTGGCCATGTTGAGCTGGCGGATGGTGGCGGCATCCATCGCCACGTCATCCAGCGGCGACACGCCCTCAAGGCCGTAGCGGGTGCAGATGCGTTTCAACTCGGCGTAGAGGCGCGCCGCCTCGGCGGCGAACAGCCCCGGGCCGGCCAGGTAGACACGCGGGGGCGGGTTCACTCCTTCCAGCCCTTCAACCCGTCCCCGTCGAGGAGATCGGCGGCGATCACCACCGACTTCTCCTGCGCCGCAGCGGCCCCGGTCAGGAGCGTGGCCACCACGCCTGCAAGGAATGCCTTCTTCATCACCGCCGGCTCCCGTCCAGGCATACTATCGTGCCATAGTTACACGAACGCGTCCCGTAATGAACCCTTGAGGCGATGGCGGCGGCCGATGGTTGCCGCTGGGCAGCCCGGTGCCGCTGGGGGGCTCGCCCCCCGTCAATGCGAGAACAGTACCGGCACACGCATGTGGGCCAGCACATGCTTGGTGCCGGCGCCCGAGCGCGATAGCGGCAGGCCGCTGCCGGCATGGGCGCCCATCACCAGCAGGTCGGCGTCGTTGTTGTAGGCGGTGGAGAGCAGCGAATCCATCACCCCCAGGCCCTCGGTCTGGATGCGCTCCCCGGTCACCGGCAGGCCGTGGGCACGCAGGTGGTCGAGGATGTCGACCTTGGGTTGGGACTCGGGCACCGGTCCATTCTTGCCGACGGTGGCCAAGACCACATGCTCGGCGCCTTCCATCAGCGGCAGGGCGTCGTGCAGGGCCCGGGCGGCTTCCTTACCCGAGCGCCAGCCCACCACAACACGGCGGCCGATGGTCTCGAAGCGGCCCTCGGTCGGCACCACCAGGACCGGGCGGCCCGATTGCAGGATGATCTGCTCGGCCAGGTCGTCCGGCACATGCGGCCCCGGCTGGAGCATCACCACCAGGTCGGCGTAGTGGCTGCAGAAGGTGACTTCGCTCACCAGATCGCGGGAATTACCGTGGGTCAGCTGCCGCCACCTGGCCTCGGCACCGGCCTTGGCCGCGAAGTCGGACCTGGCGTGCTCGGCCACGCCCAGCATGGTGTCGCTGGAGCGGCGTGCGACCAGCGCCGTCGGTACCGTTTCGCTGCGGGCGAACAGGCCGGTCAGCCGCGCCGAGAAGCGTTTCGCCAAAGCCGCTGCAACCGCGACGCTGTTGGCGTCGATCGCTTCGCCGTCGAGGTGGACGAGAATGTCCTTGATGACCATGGGCCTCCCCTTGCCCGTGACTTTATCACGGGACCAGCTCAGTTGACCTCGGCCGGACAGTGTCGTCAAGGGGATTTCAGCAAACCGGATATGGAATGCGCATTAACTTATCCCAACCATCCGCATTCGGTGAGCAGTGCGCGCATGTGCTGGGGCACCGGAGCGGTGGCGGTTATGGCCGGCTTCCTGGGATGGAGCGGCACGGTGATGCTGCGGGAATGCAGGTGCAGATGGTCGCCGGCCAGGGTGCCGGTGCCCTTGCCGTAGATGACGTCGCCGACCAGCGGACAGCCGATGGCCGCCATATGGGCGCGGATCTGGTGGGTGCGGCCGGTGAGCGGCCGGCATTCCAGCCAGCACAGGCGGTCGGTGGCGCCCAGCAGCCGCCATGCGGTGGTCGAGGCCAAGCCGTGCTCGTCCACCACCATGCGCCAGCCGAACTTGCGCTCCAGCTTCTTCAGCGCCAGCTCGACCACGCCGGCCTCGCCCTGCGGCCGCCCCACCGCCACCGCCCAGTAGACCTTCTCCACCTTGCCCTCGGCGAACAGGCGGCCGAGCTCGGCCAGCGCCTTGCGGTGGCGGCCCAGCACCAGGCAGCCCGACGTGTCGCGGTCGAGGCGGTGCGCCAGTTCGGGCATTCGAGGCAGGCCGAAGCGCAGCTCGTCGAGATGGGCCTGCAGGGTATCGCCGCCGCGCTCGCCGCCATGCACCGGCAAGCCGGCCGGCTTGTCGATGATCAGCATCAGGGCGTCGCGGTGGAGCAGGCGGGACTGAAGGTCGAGCGAATCTGACATCGGGCGACCCTATCATGGAGCGCGGGCGTCCCGCCCGCCCAAATCAGCGGGCGGGACGCCTGCGCTCCATGAGTCAGGCCCGTCCCTGATAGTACAGGGTCTGGACGTGCCGCCCCGAGGCGAAGAACACCCAGCGTTCGGCCAGCAGGCCGAGATACTGGCTGACGAAGGCGGTGGCCAGCAGGATCGGCTCGCCGCCGCGCCATCCGGCGGCCAGCAGCAGCGCCGGAAGGGCGAAGCCGGCCAGCATGAAGAACATGGTCAGGCCCTTCACCGCCTCCGGCCCGCCGGGGGCAACGAATTCGGTGGTGTTGAACGATTGGCCCATGAAGCCCTGGCTGATCTGGCGGATGCGGTCGTGGTGGACGCCGATGGCGCTCTTCAGGGTGGACCGCGGCCTGAGGCGACCATTGCGCCACACCTGCACCGCCCGGGTGGCCAGCGCCAGCAGGGTCAGCGTGACCGCGTCGCCCACCAGGAAGTCGCGCAGGGGCGAGTCCATGACGGCGGCGTAGGCGGCGGCCAGGGTGAAGCCCGAGGCCAGCCCCATCAGGCTGTAGTTGACTACCGTCCATGAACTGGCCCACTCGCGGATGAAGCGGACGCACGCATAGATCATGCCGGTGCAGACGAACAGCAGCAGCGCCGCTCCCACCGCCAGGAAGCCCACAGCCATGGTCAGCTCAAGGTCCTTGCCGTTGCTGAAGGTCAGCACCACCGGGTTCCAGCCCAGGGCGTGCAGGCTGCCATAGAGCACGGCGAAGGCGATGACGGCGGGCAGCAGCAGCACCTCGCGCGCCAGCCACGACGTCCGCCATTTCGTTGCCGAGCGCCAGGCCCGCTGCGGTTTGGCCAGGTGGAAGAACGAGGCGAACAGCCCGAGGCCGAGGAAGGCCAGAGCCACCAGGCTGCCGAGGGCATAGAAGATGCCGCTCTCGCGTCCCGCTCCGGCGCCGATGACGAAGTAGAATTGCCCGGTGACCAGGGCCACCAGCATCCCTTGGCCGGCGCCGATCAGGGTGGTGAGGAAGAGGACGGAGAAGGCGGGCTTCATGGCATCACCAGCTCGACATGTCGTCGATGACGGGGGCGGTGAAGGCGGGGGCGGGCTGTTCGCCCTCCAGCTTCAGCGGGTTGTCGGCGCGCACCAGTTCGTCGTGATGCAGGCGCATCCGCGTCTTGCGCCGTGGCAGGTAGTGGTTGGCGGGCTTGGTGCCCCACTCCGGCATCAACTGGAAGCCGGCATTGTCGCGGATGGCCTGAGACGCCTCCGAGTCCGGATCGCGCACGTCGCCGAAGACGCGGGCGCCCGCCGGGCAGGCCAGGACGCAGGCCGGCTTGCGCCGGTCCTCGGGGATCGAGGTGTCGTAGATGCGGTCGACGCACAGGGTGCATTTCTTCATCACGCCCTGCACCGGGTCGAACTCGCGGGCGCCGTAGGGGCACGACCACGAACAGTATTTGCAGCCGATGCACTTGTCGTAGTCCACCAGCACGATGCCGTCCGACTCGCGCTTGTACGAGGCGCCGGTGGGGCAGACCGGCACGCAGGGCGGCTCCTCGCAATGCAGGCAGCTCTTGGGGAAGTGGATGGTCTCGGTGTTGGGGAAAGTGCCGCACTCGAAGGTCTGGACCCGGTTGAAGAACACGCCGGCGGGCTGCGCTCCATAGGGGTCGACGTCGGTCAACGGCCCGGCCCAACCCGACGTGTTCCATTCCTTGCACGAGGTGACGCAGGCATGGCAGCCGACGCAGACGTTGAGGTCGATGACCAGGGCGTATTGCTTGGTCATTGAATTGTCCTTGGACGGCGGTCAAGCCCTCCCCTGCCGCAGGCGGGGGAGGGTTGGGTGGGGGCCCAACGAGCGAATGCGAGGCGGGAGT
>JACPDP010000035.1 GCA_016183945.1 Magnetospirillum sp. | reverse complement strand
TAGAGCGATTTCATGCCGAGCGGAATCGGCAGGGGATTCCCCCTGAGGCCGGATTGTGATTCAACATCTTCGGTAACAACGCTCCCGAGGATGATGCGATGGCGTGGCGTTCAGGGCAGTCCTATTCGCAGGACTTGCGAGATCGAGTATTGGCTGCGGTGGACAGCGGCATGAGTGCCTACGAGGTGGCGCCGCTGTTCCAGGTGAGTGTTTCGTACATCTACAAGGCACAAGGTCGCCGCCGCGCCACCGGGGTGACGACGGTGAAGCCGAGGCTTGGGCGGCCAGGCCAGAAGCTGGCGGCTCACCTTGAGGCAGTGCAGGCCAAGATCAAGGCCGAACCCGATGCGACGCTGGCCGAATTGCGTGCCTGGACTTTGGCGGAGTTCGGGGTGTCGATCAGCGTCGGCGCCTTGTGGAACACGCTTGAGCGGCTCGACCTCAGTCTGAAAAAAAGAGTGCGCATGCGGCCGAGCAAGAACGCCCAGACGTAGCCGAAGAACGGGTCGCATGGCGCGCCGAGCAGCCGATGCTGGACCCGAAACGTCTGGTCTTCCTTGATGAAACCGGGGCATCGACCAACATGACCAGACGCTATGGGCGGGCGCCGCGTGGCCGGCGCCTGTTGGCTTCAGTGCCGCACGGCCATTGGAAAATGACGACCTTCGTCGGGGCGCTCCGGCATGACGGGATCACAGCCCCCTTCGTCATCGACAAGGCGATGAACGGAGCGATCTTCCTGGCCTATGTCGAACAGGTCCTGGCTCCGACCTTGCAGCCCGGCGACATCGTCGTGATGGACAATCTGCCCGCCCACAAGGTGGCAGGGGTCAAGGAACTCATTGAAGCCCGAGGAGCAACCCTGCGCTACCTGCCGCCCTACTCCCCGGACCTCAACCCCATCGAACTTGCCTTCGCCAAGCTCAAGAGCCTGCTGCGAAAGGCAGAAGCCCGCACCATCAACACATTGTGGGACGTGATCGGAAAACTCCTCGACCTCTTTCCGCCCGAGGAATGCGCCAATTTCTTCGCCCACGACGGATATGGACGCTCAAGATGAAAATGCTCTAGCTCCCCTCCCCCGCGTCGACCTCGGCCGGCGGCACCAGCTTCAGGGTGGTGATCTGGTTGCGGTTGCGGCGCAGCACCTCGAAGCGGAAGCCGTAGAACCGGAAGGCCTGGCCGACCTCGGGGATCTGGCGGGATTCGTGCAGCACCAGGCCGGCAACCGTGGTGGCCTCGTCGTCGGGCAGCTTCCACTCGTATTCGCGGTTGAGGTCGCGGATGGTGACCGAGCCGTCGACGATGAAACTGCCGTCGTCCTGCGGCCGCACCCCGGCCACCGCCACGTCGTGCTCGTCGGCGATGTCGCCGACGATCTCCTCCAGGATGTCCTCCAGCGTCACCACCCCCAGCAGCGAGCCATACTCGTCCACCACCAGGGCGAAATGCTCGCGCCGCTCGCGGAACGCCTTGAGCTGCTCCAGCAGCGAGGTGGATTCGGGGATGAACCAGGGGTCCGAGGCGATCTCGCCGATATCGAGCTTCTCCACGTCGCCGTCCAACGCCCGCACCGCCCGCAACAGGTCCTTGGCGTGCACCACGCCGATGACGTTGTCGGGCTGGCCGCGCCACAGCGGAAGGCGGGTGTAGGGGCTTTTCAGCACCTGGTCGACGAGGTCGGCGGCGGGCTGGGCCGCGTCGATGGCCACCACGGCACGGCGGTGGACCATCACCTCGCCCACTTCCACGTCGGCGAGTTCGAGGATCGAACGCATCATGCGGCGCTCCTCCTTGACCCCCTCCTGGGTGGCATGAACCTCGATGGCGCCGCGCAATTCCATCATGGCGCTCTCGATGGAGGCCTCGGTGGCGTATTTGGCGCCGAACAGGCGGAAGAGAAGGCGGACGATCAGCTCGATCCCCTTGACCACCGGCGACAACAACATCACGAGACCGGCCACCGGCGGCGCCACCATCAAGGCGACGCGATTGGCGTTGTAGATGGCATAGGTCTTGGGCAGCACCTCGCCGAACAGCACGATGATCACCGTCATACCGCCGGTGGCGTAGGCGATACCGGCCTCACCGAACATGCCGATCAGCAAGCCGGTGGCAAGCGACGAGGCCAGGATATTGACCAGGTTGTTGCCCAGCAGCAGCGCCCCGATCAAACGGTCGCGGGCCTTCATCAGCGTGTTGACCACCCGGGCGCGGCGGTTGCCATCCTGCTCAAGCTGATGCATGACGGGGCGTGAGACCGCCGTCAGCGCCGTCTCGGAGCCGGAGAGGAAGGCCGATATCACCTGCAGCACAACGATGGCTGCCAAAGACAGCGTGATTTCGTTCATTCCCCCGATCCCCCGGCGTAGTCCCGCAGCATGGCCGCCACCGCCTCGGCCGGCACCTCGCGGGTGAGGAAGCTCTGCCCGAGGCCGCGCGCCAGCACGAAGGTCACCTTGCCGTCCCTGACCTTCTTGTCGCCCGCCATGTGGTGCAGCAGCCGGCCAGGGTCCCAGGCGCGGTTGCCCGGCAACCGGGTGGGCAGCCCGACCCGGTCGAGATGGCGCACCAGCCGTTCGGCGTCGGCCTGGGGGGCGAGGCCGAGGCGGGCGGAAAGGTCGAGCGCCATCACCATGCCGAGCGCCACCGCCTCGCCGTGCAGCATCTCGTCGGAGAAGCCGGTTTCCGCCTCCAGGGCATGGCCGAAGGTATGGCCGAGGTTCAGCAGGGCGCGCACGCCGCCCTCGCGCTCGTCGGCGGCGACGATGCGGGCCTTGGCGCGGCAGCTCACCGCCACCGCCCGGCGCCGCGCCGCCTCGTCGCCCCCGACCACCGCCGCTCCGTGTTGCTCCAGCCACGAAAAGAAAGGCTCGTCGTCGATGACGCCGTATTTCACCACCTCGGCATAGCCGGCCAGCACCTGGCGTCGCGGCAGGGTGTCGAGCACGGCGGTGTCGGCGAGGACCAGCCGGGGTTGATGGAAGGCGCCCACCAGGTTCTTGCCCAGGCGGGTGTTGATGCCGGTCTTTCCCCCCACCGAGCTGTCCACCTGGGCCAGCAGCGTGGTGGGGATCTGCACGAAGTCGACGCCGCGCAGCAGCACCGCCGCGGCGAAGCCGGTGAGGTCGCCGATGACGCCGCCGCCCAGGGCCACCACCATGGCGCCGCGTTCGGCGCGGGCGGCCAGCATGGCATCGAGCAGGGCTTCGAGATGGGAGAAATCCTTGGTCCCCTCGCCGGCCGGCATCACCGTATCCACCGCCTCGATGCCGGTGGCCGCCAGGCTGGCCCGCAGCCGGGGCAGGTAGAGCGGCGCCACGACGTCGTCGGTGACCACGAAGGCGCGGCGGCCGCGCATCAGCGGCGCCATGGCGGCACCGGCACCGTCCAGCAGGCCGGGGCCGATGCGGATGTCGTAGCTGCGCTCGGCGAGATCGACGGTGAGCTGCTCGAAGCTGGTCATGAACGGGGCTCCAGATGGGCGATCAGGCTCTCCATCACCGCCGCCACGGTCACCTCGGGGAGGTCGTCGGTGGACTGCACGGTGATGTCGGCCTCGGCATAGAGGGGATAGCGCTTGTCGATCAGCTCGGCCAGGATCCGGCGCGGGTCGCCCTGCTTCAGCAGCGGCCGGTGATCGCGCCCGGCGGTGCGTTTGACCAGCAGGTCGAGGGGGGCGCCGATCCAAACCGACAGGCCATCCCGCTTGATGCGGGCGCGGGTCTCGGGATCGCAGAAGGCGCCGCCGCCGGTGGCCAGAATCACCGGCGGACCGGCCAGCAGGCGGGCGATGACCTTGCGCTCGCCGTCGCGGAAGGCCGGCTCGCCGAAGCGGGCGAAATAGTCGCTGATGGTGCAGCCGGCGGCGGCCTCGAATTCGACGTCGGCATCGACGAAGGCGAGTTCCAGCCGGGCGGCCAGGCGGCGGCCGACACAGGATTTGCCGGCCCCCATCAGTCCGACCAGGACCACCGTACGGTCGAGCAGCGGACGCAGCCTGGTGGCCAGGGCGGCAAGCTCCTTGGTCATGGCGCGCCGAACCTTGCCCTGCGACGTTGATCGCCGGCGGCGCCGCCGATACACTGCCCCAGATTCGCCATGGTCGGTTCTTACTCTCCACAGACGGCTTCCGATCGGCCATCCTCTGCCGCTTTTAGCCGTCCCGCCCCGGGTGTGTCCAGCAGTCCATATAAGGGTCTCCGTTCAACCATGAGCAAGCTTGCCGGCATCTTCATCGTCGTCGTCATCGCCGTCATCGCCGGCGGCGCGGCCTTCCTCGCCACTTGGGACATCCCCGCGCCCTCGGCGCGCATCGAAAAGGTCATTCCGGATGAGAAACTGCCGCACTGACCGGCTGGCTTTCACGCTGCTGGGAAGCGGGCTGCTTGCGGCAGCGCTGACCGTTGGCCCCGCCTTCGCCGGAACCGTCGAGCCGCCTCCCGGCGAGGCGTCGGAGGTCACCATCGAGCGGGCGGCCCCCGGGGTGCTGCCCGATGCGCCGCAGCCGCCGTCCCCCGTCTCTGCCAAGCCCAAGGGCAACGGGCGGGCGGTGTCGGGCGTCGAGGTGCAGGAGCTGACGGCGCCCGACCCCAACACCATCGGTGTGTTGGACGACAAGCAGGGCGGCTTCGGCGTCGAGATGTGGGACGGCACCGCCGCCGTGACGGTGCGTCGTTTTCTGCCGCATTTGCCGGCGGCCGTTCCGTCGCGCGCCCTGCGCAACCTGTCCCGCCGCCTGCTGCTCACCGCGGCGGCGCTGCCGCCGGATGACAGGCAGGATCAAAGTCCCGGCCAGCCGTCGCTGCTGCAGCTGCGCGCCGAGGCGCTGATGGCCATGGGCGATCTCGAAGGCCTCACCGCCCTGCTCACGGTGGCCCCCACCGCCGTCATGACCCCGGCGCTGTCGCGCCTCAAGCTCGACTCCCTGCTGCTGGCCGGTGAGACGCAAGCCGCCTGTGCCGCGCTGGCGGCCGCCCAGGCTGGCGGTTCCGATCCCGCCCTGGCCAAGGCGCAGGTGTTCTGCCACATGGCCGCCGGCCGCACCCTGGAGGGCAACCTTGCCCTCGATTTGATGCGGGACCGAAAGGACGCCGACCACGCCTTCATCGCCGCCGCCGAAGTGATGGGCGGCCTGCCGCCCGGCCGCACCGACAAGCTGGTCGCCTCGACGCCGCTCCACTTCGCCGCCTTCCGGGCGGCCAAGCTGCCGCTGCCCGCCACCGCCGCGGAGACCACCCAGCCGGCGGTGCTGCGTGCCGTCGCCGCCGCCCCCAACGCACCGCCCGAGGCCCGGCTGACCGCCGCCGAGAAGGCCGAGGCGATCGGCGCGCTCGACACCGAGACGCTGCGTCAGGCCTATGCCGCCGTCACCTTCACCCCGGCCGAGCTGCAGGCGCCGCTGGCCCAGGCCGCCACCGACAAGGGGACCAAGGCCCGCGCCCTGCTTTACCGCGCCGCCCAGCAGGAAACGCAGCCGGCGGCCAAGGCCGAGATCGTCGGCCGCGCCCTCAAGCTCGCCACCGAGCGCGGCGGTTTTGCCGCGACGGCCCGCCTCTACGCCCCCCTGTTGGCCGACTGGGCGATCGAGACCGCTCCGGCCGGCTTCACCCCGGTGGCCGCGCGCGCGCTCTATGCCGCCGGGCAACCGGAGGCGGCGTTGCGCTGGCTGGCGGCGGCGCGGGCCAACAGCGAGACCGCCAAAGAGGCGGCAGCGCTGTGGCCGCTGGCCCGCCTCAATGCCGAGGAGGACAGGCCGGCGGCGGCGGCGATCGCTGCCTGGCGCGAGGCGCGCAGCCTGCCCGCCGATCAGGCCGAACGCCGCGCCGTACTGGGGCTGGGCCTGCTGGCGGCGGTGGGCGAGCCTATCCCGGCGGCCGAGTGGCTGGCCACGCTGCCCGCGACCCTCTCGGCGCCCGGCGGTCCTCAGCCCCGCCCGGCCCTGAAGGCCATGCTGCGGGTCGCGACGGATGGCCTGCACCTGGGCGAGACGGTGCTGCTAACCCTGGTGTCGCTGGGCGACACCGGGCTCGACAAGGCCGATCCCGATACCATCCTGCGGGCGGTCGCGGCCCTGCGCCTGCTCGGCCTCGACAAGGAGGCCCGGGCGCTGGCGGTGGAAGCGGCCCTGGCCAACGGGGTCTAGGTGAGCCGCCGCGCCGAGGCCTTCCTCGAAATGATGGCGGCCGAGCGTGGCGCCGCCGCCAACACGCTGGATGCCTACCGCCGCGACCTCGACGACCTGCGGGACTTCCTCGCCCGCCGCGGCCGCGGCCTCGATCACGCCGAAGTCGAGGATCTGCGCGCCTATCTGGCGCAGTTGGCGGCAGCCGGCATGGCGGCGCGCACCCAGGCCCGCCGCCTGTCCTGCCTGCGCCAGTTCTACCGCTTCCTCTTCGCCGAGGGAGCACGGCCCGACGATCCCAGCAGCACCCTCGACTCGCCCCGGCCGGGCCGGCCGCTGCCCAAATACCTGCACGAGGCCGAGGTCGAGGCGCTGCTGACCGCCGCCCGCGGCCTCGATCAGCCCGCCGCCACCCTGATGACGGCCTTGCTCGAACTGCTCTACGCCACCGGCCTGCGGGTTTCCGAGCTGGTGTCGCTGCCGATGTCGGCGGTGGCGCGCGATCCGGCGGTGCTGGTGGTGCGCGGCAAGGGGTCCAAGGAACGCATGGTGCCGCTGGGCGAGCCGGCCCGGCAGGCGCTCAAGGCGTGGCGGGCGCTGCGCGACGCGCTGTTGCCCAAGAAACAGCCGTCGCGCTGGGCGTTTCCCTCGCATGGCCGCAGCGGCCACCTCACCCGCGACGGCTTCGCCAAGATGCTGGAGCGGGTGACGCTGGCGGCCGGCATCGAGCCCTGCCGGGTGTCGCCGCATGTGCTGCGCCATTCCTTCGCCAGCCACCTGCTGGCGCACGGCGCCGACTTGCGCAGCGTGCAGCAGATGCTGGGCCATGCCGACATTGCGACGACCGAGATCTATACCCACGTCCTCGACGAGCAACGGACCCGCCTGGTGCAGCGGCACCACCCGTTGGCCCAGTCGGCACCGGGCAAGAAAGGAATGGGCTAGGCGAGAATTATGCAAGGTGAATGGTGTTTTGGTCTGCAACAAATGATCTGTTGACTTCCTTAGCCGGCAACAGGGACCATCCTTGCGGGATGACGTGTCTCAAGGCTGAGCCGGTCGGTATGAAGACCCAGGATTTCATCGAGTTGCTGAGGCGACTGAGTCTGTCCCAAGCGGCTCTCGCCCGCCTTCTCGCCGAACTCGGCGAGCAGCCTCCCGCCGCCACCACGATCTGGCGGTGGGCCGATGGGCGCTCACGGGTGCCGACCGGCGTGGCGGCGCTGCTGCGCCTGATCGAGGCCCTGCCCGAGGACCATCGCACCGTCCTGCTGCAACGGGCGCGCGGCGGCAACAATCACGCCAACTAGCTGGCCGCGAAGAACCCCTCCGCCATCCCGGCAATTTCATCCACCGCCACCGCCAGCAGCCGCCGGCCGGCCTCGGGCGTCGCCAGCGAGGGGTTGGACCCGATGCGGCCGTCGGGGAAGCGGGCGCGGAAATCGGCGGCCCCGTGGAAACTGCCGGAGGGCGCCACCGCCGGGTCGAGGGCGCGATGATCCTCGCGGTCGGGGTGGAGCGCCCAGGTCAGCGCCACCTCGGGCGGGGTGGCGTGCGAACCCACCGCCTCGCCGTACAGCTCGTCCGACAGCCGGCCGACCTCGGGGGCTTCCCACCAGTTGACCAGACGGCACCGCAACGTCGACGCGGCCCCCAACGCCATATGCGTCTCGGAAAAGGCCGCCTGGATGGACGGCGTGTTGCCGCCATGGCCGTTGATTACCATTACGGTGTCGAAACCATGCCGGACCAGCGACAGCAGGCAGTCGGAGAGCAGGGCGATCAGCGTCGAGGGCTTGACCGTCATGCTGCCGGGAAAGGCCATGTGGTGCTGCGCCATGCCCACCGGCAGGGTGGGTCCCACCAGCACGCCCAGCCGCTCGCCGACGCCCCAGGCCACCGCCTCGGCGCACAGCGCATCGGTGCCGATCAGGCCGGTGGGGCCGTGCTGTTCGGTGGAGCCGATGGGCAGGATGACGGTGCGGCGGTGGGCGAGATAGGCCTCGACCTCGGGCCAGGTGGCGAGTTGGAGGCGCATTGAAGGCTCCTACGTCATCAGTCGTTCCGCGGTCATCTGCACCATGCCGCCCAGCAGCATGTCGAACACCACCACGCCGGCGGCGGTGAGCGGCGGCACCGCCAGGGCGATGTGGGCGATATAGACCTGATAAAACAGCAGCAGCAGGGTGATTGCCATACCCAGCAAGGCCAAGCCGCTGTCGGGAGCGAGATGGGTGATCACCGCCGCCGGCAGGTAGACGGCCATCTGCACCACCGCCGACCAGTTATAGGCCGTCATGTAGCGGAAATAGGCCTCGCCGCGATTCAAACCCTCGCAGATATGGATCATGGCCAGCGGGAATGCCACCCAGCCGATGACATAGGCGATGGCCTGCACCAGCAGCGGCCGCATCACCGCGCCGTGATAGTCGCCGTCCAGGGCTCCCAGGGCGAAATAGGCGGGTGCCACCAGGGCGGCGGCCCAGAAGGAGCGCCAGAAGCCGCGCTCGCTGGCGTCGATCCAGGCCAACCCGCCGGGATCGCGCCGCGCCAGCCGCCAGGCGCCGTAGACTCCGCGGCCGACCTCGGCCAGAGCGATCATGCTCGCCCCACCAGAGTCTCCAGCACCCGGAGGTAGATGCCGGTCAGCGTTTCGAGGTCGGCCACCGCCACGTTCTCGTCGGCCTTGTGCATGGTCCGCCCCACCAGGCCGAACTCGACCACCGGGCAGGCGCGGCGGATGAAGCGGGCGTCCGAAGTGCCGCCGGCGGTGTTGAGTTCGGGCACCCGGCCGGTTTCCGCCTCGACCGCCGCCGCCACCGCCTCGGACAGCGGCCCGGGCTCGGTGATGAACGACTCGCCGGAAATCTCGATCGCCAATTCGTACCGCCCACCGACGCCGTCGCAGGTGCTTCGGATCCAGTCGCTCAAGGAGGCGCCGGAATGCAGGTCGTTGAAGCGGATGTTGAAGCCGGCGCGTGCCTCGGCCGGAATGACGTTGGTGGCCGGGTTGCCGACGTCGACGGTGGTCAGGGCCAGGGTCGAGGCCTGGAAATGGGCGGAGCCGTGATCCAGCGGCGCCTCGGTCAGGCGCTTCAGCATCTCCAGCAGGCGCGGGATGGGGTTGTCGGCGAGGTGGGGATAGGCGGCGTGGCCCTGGCTGCCGAGCACGGTGAGCCTGGCATTGAGCGAGCCGCGCCGGCCGATCTTGATGCCGTCGCCCAGCGCGCCGGGATTGGTCGGCTCGCCCACCAGGCAGACGTCGAGCCGCTCGCCCCGGGCCTCCAGCCAGTCCAGCACCGTGACGGTGCCGTCGATGGCCGGGCCTTCCTCGTCGCCGGTGATCAGCAGGCTGATGGAGCCCCGCGGCCGCCCCGCCGCCAGGAATCGTGCCGCTGCCGCAACGAAACAGGCGATGCCGCCCTTCATGTCGGCGGCGCCGCGGCCATAGAGGCGGCCGTCGATGACGTCGCCGGCAAACGGCTCCACCGACCAGCCCTTGCCGGCCGGCACCACGTCGGTGTGGCCGGCAAAGCAGACATTGGGCGCCCGGTCGCCCAGGCGGGCGTAAAGGTTGCGGATGGTCGGCCCGCCGGTTGCCGACTCCAGCCGGTGGCAGGTGAAGCCGAGCCCGGTCAGCGCCCTAGCCAGCACCTCCATCGCCCCGGCATCCGCGGGCGTTACGCTGGCGCAACGGATGAGGGCCTGGGCCAATGGCAGCGGGTTGGTCGACTCTGGCATCAGTCCCTGAGCAGTTCGTTGATCGACACCTTCGAGCGCGTCTTCTCGTCGACGCGCTTGACGATGACGGCACAATAGAGGCTGGGTCCCGGCTCGCCGTTGGGCAGCGGCTTGCCCGGCAGCGAGCCCGACACCACCACCGAATAGGCCGGCACCCGGCCCATGAAGACCTCGCCGGTGGCACGGTCGACGATCTTGGTCGAGGCGCCGATGAAGACGCCCATGCTGAGCACGGCGCCCTGCTCGACGATGACGCCCTCGGCCACCTCGGCCCGCGCCCCGATGAAGCAATCGTCCTCGATGATCACCGGGCCGGCCTGCAACGGTTCCAGCACACCGCCGATGCCGGCGCCGCCCGAGATGTGCACGTTCTTGCCGATCTGGGCGCAGGAGCCGACGGTGGCCCAGGTGTCGACCATCGTTCCGCTATCGACATGAGCGCCCATGTTGACGAAACAGGGCAGCAGGACGGCGCCGGGGGCGATATAGGCCGAGCGGCGCACGACGCAGCCCGGCAGGGCGCGGAAGCCGGCAGCGCGGAAACGCGCCTCGTCCCAACCGGCGAATTTCTGCGGCACCTTGTCGAAGGCCGGCGCCCCGGCGGCGGAACACTCCATCACCTGATTGTCGTTGAGGCGGAAGCTGAGCAGCACCGCCTTCTTCAGCCACTGGTTGACCGTCCAGGCGCCATCGATCTTCTCGGCGACGCGGGCCCGGCCGGCGTCGAGGGCCTCCAGCGCCGCCTCGACGGCATCGCGAATCTCGCCCTTGGTGTGCAGGGTGACGCCGTCGCGCGCCTCCCAGGCGGCGTCGATGGTCTTCCGGATGGCGTCCAGGCTCATGGTCCAGTCCTTACATTTGGGCGAGTGGGCGAACATAGCCCATTCACCGCAAAGACGCCAAGAGCGCCAAGAAGGATTATGAATCTTGGCGCCCCGCCGCCCGCCAGGCGATATCGCGGCGGCAGAAGCCCTCCGGCCACTGGAGGCGGTCCACCGCGGCATAGGCGCGGTCGCGGGCCTCCGAGACCGTGGCCCCCAGCGCGGTGATGCCGAGCACCCGGCCGCCGGTGGCGACCACCTCGCCGGCGGCGTTGCGGGCGGTGCCGGCGTGCAGCACGGTGACGCCGGGAACCTGCCCCGCCGCGTGCAACCCGCCGATCACCGAATTCTTCTTGTAGGCGCCGGGATAGCCGGCCGCCGCCATCACCACCACCAGGGCGGTCTCGTCGGACCACTCCAGCGGAGAAGTGGCGGCCAGCTTGCCATCGGTGGCGGCCAGCAGCACCGGCATCAGATCGGATTTCAGCCGGGCCATCAGCACCTGGCACTCGGGATCGCCGAAGCGCACGTTGTATTCCAGCAGCTTCGGCCCCGCCGGCCCGATCATCAGCCCGGCGAATAGCACCCCGGTATAGGGCCGGCCCATCTCGGCCATGGCCTTGACGGTGGGCAGCACCATGGTCCGCATCACCTCGTCCTCGAGCTGCGGCGTGAACACCGGGGCCGGCGAGTAGGCGCCCATGCCGCCGGTGTTGGGGCCGGTGTCGCCGTCCCCCACCCGCTTGCCGTCGCACATGACGATGAAGCTCGCCTCCTCGCCGTCGAGGAACTCCTCGATCACCAGCTCGTCGCCGGCGCTTCCGAACACACGCGCACCCATCATGTCGTCGACGGCCCGTAGCGCCTCATCCAGCGTCATCGCCACCACCACGCCCTTGCCGGCGGCCAGTCCGTCGGTCTTGACCACGATGGGGGCGCCACGCCCGCGGATGAAGGCCTTGGCCGCTTCCGCGTCGCGGAAGCGGGCGTACCAGACCGTCGGCACGCCGGCGCGCACCACCACGTCCTTCATGAAGCCCTTGGAGCCTTCCAGCTCGGCGGCGGCGGCGGAGGGGCCGAACACCCGGATGCCGGCCTCGCGGCAGCGGTCGGCCAGACCGGCCACCAGCGGCACCTCGGGGCCGACCACCACCAGGCCGACCTTTTCCGCCTTGGCGAAAGCCACCAGCCCGGCCACGTCATCGGCGGCAATGGCGACGCAGTCGGCAACCTCGGCGATGCCGGCATTGCCGGGAGCGCAGAACAAGCGCCCGAGCAGGGGGGATTGCTTCAGCTTCCAGCACAGCGCGTGCTCGCGCCCCCCGGACCCCACCACCAGCACCTTCATGGGAACCTCACCGCGTCTCTTGATTGTTGGCCGGCTTTTTTAGCACGGCAATGGGGGATGATCCATGAGGCAGGGCTCGTCCCCGCACTACTCGATCCACTCGCCCTTGTAGACGCCCCAGATCTCGTCGCGCCGCAGCCAGCCTTGCGCCTGGCCGACCTCGACGCGGCAGAAGTCGCGATTGCGCGGGCATTGCACCAGACGGCCCAGCACGCCCGCCTCCAGCACCGCCACCGGGTCGGCGGCATCGGCGTCGGAGATGCGCAGCGAGCGGGGATGGCCGATCACCACCATCATGCGGCGGCCCGACAGCATGCTCTGGTGCACCCAGCCCTCGCTGCCCTGCCAGTCGCGGATCTTGCGCCACGATTCGAATTCGGCAATGACCTCGACCGGCAGGTCCTTGCGCGCATAGATCCAGTCGATGGGATAGCGTACCCCCGGCCCGGTGCGCAGGTTGACCTCGTCCGAGCGCAACGAGACGAAGCGCGGCAGCGGCAGCCCGCTGGTTTCCCCGGCAGGCGCGGTGACGGGCGCGGCAAGAAGCGCCATGATCAGAAATGTCGCCGCCGCCCGGCGCGGTGGGCAGGTCATCCCCTTAACTTCGCCCCATCGATTACCCAGCTTGACCATTATAGGCGCCGCGGCCCCCGCGCGGCAAGGCAACCCCCGGCGTAGGCCGGATTGCCCAGCCGGTGTCCCACCCGCGCCGTGGCGGAGCCTAACACATCACTGGACAAGACCCCGCCGTCTTGATAGGTCGGTGAACGGTATCCGAGGAGAAGGTGCATGGCCCCCAAGAAGCCCGTCGTGATCGTCACGCGCAAGCTGCCCGATGCGATTGAAACCCGCATGATGGAGCTGTTCGACACCAAGCTGAACCATGACGACCGGCCCCTGGGCAAGGCGGAACTGGTCGAGGCGGTGAAAGAGGCCGACATCCTGGTGCCGACCATTACCGACCGCATCGACGCCGCGGTGCTGTCGCAGGCGGGGACGCAACTGAAGCTGATCGCCAATTTCGGCACCGGCGTCGACCACATCGACCTCGCCAGCGCGCGGTCGCGCGGCATCACCATCACCAACACGCCCGGTGTCCTCACCGAGGACACCGCCGACATGACCATGGCGCTGATCCTGGCGGTGCCGCGCCGTCTGGCCGAGGGCATCCAGGTGATGCGCTCCGGCGAGTGGGGCGGCTGGAGCCCCACCTTCATGCTGGGCCACCGCATCTGGGGCAAACGGCTGGGCATCGTCGGCATGGGCCGCATCGGCCAGGCGGTGGCGCGGCGCGCCAAGGCGTTCGGCATGTCCATCCACTACCACAACCGCAAGCGGGTCCACCCCGACATCGAGCACGAGCTCGAGGCCACCTATTGGGAGAGCCTCGATCAGATGCTGGCGCGGATGGACGTGGTCACCATCCATTGCCCGCATACGCCCGGCACCTTCCACCTGCTGTCGGCGCGCCAGTTGAAGCTGTTGCCGCCGCACGCCTACCTGATCAACACCGCCCGCGGCGAAATCGTCGACGAGAACGCGCTGACCCGCATGCTGGCCCGCGGCGAGCTGGCCGGCGCCGGCCTCGACGTGTTCGAGCACGAGCCGGCGGTCAATCCCAAGCTGCTGGCGCTGAACAACGTGGTGCTGCTGCCCCATCTCGGGTCCGCCACCATCGAGGGGCGGATCGATATGGGCGAGAAGGTGCTGATCAACATCAAGACCTTCGCCGACGGCCACAACCCGCCCGACCGGGTTCTGGCCAGCATGCTGTAGGGAGGAGATGAGCGAGCTCCTGGCGCAATGGCGGGCCAAGAAGACCCGCGAGGACGACCAGCTGCACGAGCGGCTGGCGGCGGCGATCAGGGGCGGCCGCGTCCAGCTGTTCACCGATCCGGCGGCGCTGGATTTCCACGCCTCGCCGGTGCACAGCCCGTGGGACCATCTGGCGCCGCTGATCATCTCGATGGTGCTGGCGCTGCTGGCGCTGCTCGGCTTCGGCATCGCCATCGGCATCGTCGCAATGACGGCGGCCACCCTGGCCCACCTGTTCGGCTCCAAGCACTACGTCGCCTGGAGGCTGAGGCGGCGCACCGCCGCCTACATGCTGGACAACACCCTGCGCTGGCAGGCGGTGTGGCATCTCGGCGGCGTCGCCCTGGTGCTGAAGGGGTCGTCCGAGCCGCCCTGCCTGGCGCCCAAGGGCGATTGGCGCAAGTTCATCCGCCGCAACCTGGGTGAGGGCGAGGCCGAAAAGGCAGCGCTTGCCCCGCCCGCCAACGCCGTGGCGGAGAACGTCGGTGCCGACCAAGCCCCCTCGTGAGGTCCCGGTTCAGCACGGCCGCCGCCGGGTGGTGACCCCCGACGAGGCCCGCATCTGGCGGGCGGTGGTCCAGGACGCGGTGCCGCTGCCCGGCCGCTCGCTGCCCGACGCCGAGGTGGACACCGGCCCGCCGGCCCCCTCCCCGTCGTCACCGCCACCCCCGGCGCCGCCCCGCCCGCCGGTGCCGCCACCGGCCATCCGCCGCGCCGCCGGGCCCGAGCTGTCGCACGGCAACGCGCCGGGCCTCGACCGCCGTTCGGGGGAACGGCTGAAGCACGGGCAGCTGGAGATCGACGGCAGCCTCGACCTGCACGGCATGACCCAGGACGCCGCCCACGCCGCCCTGCTGGGCTTCGTCGGCCGCGCCTTCGAGGCCGGGCGGCGCTGTCTGCTGGTGATCACCGGCAAGGGGACCCGCGACGGCACCGGCGTGCTGCGTGCCGTGGTGCCGCACTGGCTCAATCAGAGTCCGTTACGCGAGCGTATCATCGGGTTCAGCTATGCCCAGGCCCGCCACGGCGGCGAGGGGGCGCTCTATGTGCTGGTGCGGAGGCGGCGGCAGTGACACCCTTCGGCGCCCGGGTGCGGTCGCTGCGGGCGGCCAAGGGCATCGGGCTCACCCGTATGGCCGCCGACCTGAACCTCTCGGCCGCCTACCTGTCGGCACTGGAGCATGGCCGCCGCGGCCGTCCCGCCCCCGGCCTGGTGATGCAGATCTGCGGCTATCTCGGCTGCATCTGGGACGAGGCCGAGGAGCTGAAGCGACTGGCCGACCTGTCTCATCCCAAGGTGACGCTGGACACCGCCGGCCTGACGCCGGCCGCCACCGAACTGGCCAACCGCCTCGCCGCACGCATCCGGACTCTGCCGGAGAAAACGGTGGACCGGCTGCTCAAGGTGTTGGAAGAGTAGAAGCTGCGCTCCGTCATGCCAGCTCGACATCCACCATCACCGGCACATGGTCCGACGGCGGCAGCCAGCCGCGGGTTTCGCGGGCCACCAGGGCGGCGCGCAGCCCCGCCGCCAGGGCGGGGCTGACCCAAATGTGGTCGAGGCGGCGGCCGCGGTCGCTGGCGGCCCAGTCGGCGGCACGGTAGCTCCACCAGGTGTAGAGGCGTTCCGTAACCGGAACGAAGTGCCGCACCGCGTCCACCCAGCCCAGCGACCGCTGCAGGCGGCCCAGGGCCTCGACCTCCACCGGCGTATGGCTGACCACCGACAGCATCTGCTTGTGCGACCACACGTCGTTGAAGTCCCCCGCCACCACCAGCCGGTCGGAGGGGCGGTAGTCGGCGGCATACCAGGCGGCCAGCTCGCGCAGGAAGTCGAGTTTATGGGCGAATTTGGGGTTGGCGTCGGGGTCGGGGACGTCGCCGCCGGCCGGCACGTAGAGGCAATGCACCTCCAGCCCACCGGCCAGCACCACGATGAGGTGGCGGCAGTCCGCGCGCTCGCACCAGAAGGGCGTGCGTATCTCCTCGATGGGCAGCTTCGACAACACCGCGACGCCGTTGTAACCCTTCTGGCCGTGGCGGGCGATGTGGTGGTAGCCCATGTCGCGGCAGGCCTGCTCGGGAAACAGCGGGTCGGTGACCTTGGTCTCCTGCAGGCACAGGACGTCGGGCGCCATCACCGCCGACAGCTGGCGGAGGAGGTCGATGCGCAGGCGGATCGAATTGATGTTCCAGGTGACGAGGCGCACCGGCCGGGCCCTTCGAAGGTTCGGGGGCCGCCGTCATACCACACCAGACGGTCAGACCTAGTAGCCTGCGTCAACTAATTCGAAATGTTTTAATGATTCGCTCTGTCGCGAGGCGATCGTGATGGAGGGGATTATGTCGGAGAAGAGATACATCGTCCGGCTGACGGAAGACGAGCGGCAACACCTCAAGGGGCT
>JACPDP010000036.1 GCA_016183945.1 Magnetospirillum sp. | reverse complement strand
CGAGCCCAAGACACCGGGCGAGGGCGTCGCTCTCATGCACGAGGATGGTGCCTCAACCGACTCCCGACGACCCTCTCCCGGCTACCGTCCAACTCCCTTGATATGGGGGCCGGCCGATGAGTGGAAGTCATACAACCGGCGATGCCTACGAGAGAGGACTACGAACCCGACGGGAAATTCTGGGCGATGCCCACGCCGACCGGGTGGCTGCCAGCCTGGACGATGTCGCGACCCCGTTTCAGGACCTGGTGACCCGCTACGGCTGGGGCGAAGTATGGTCGCGCCCCGGCCTGGACCGGCGGACACGCTCCATGGTTACCCTGGCGATGCTGACGGCGCTGAACCGGCCGCACGCCCTCCGCCTGCACCTCAAGGGCGCCCTCAACAACGGCGTCACCAGGGAGGAAATCGTCGAAGTCCTGCTCCAGGCGGCGGTGTATTGCGGCGCACCGGCGGCAGAGGAAGGCGTCCGTCTTGCCCGCGAGGTGTTCGCGGAGGGGGACGGCGCCTGACGTCACAGGTGGAGCGCCCTCACTGCTCGTGATATTTTACAGTCGACTGGTAGAATAAGGAGCCTCCATGGATAGCGGCCGTAGCGCCGGCATCGGGGTCGACCTGCCGGTGGAGAGCCACTCGCAGCGGCCCAGGCGCGCGCGCATGACGCTCCATTGGGCAATGGTGGGGCTCTACAGCCTGATGCTGCTGCTGTTCGGCGGGTTCTCCACTTGGGACGACTACCAGACCAGCCTGCGCGGCGCCGAGCTTAACACCGCAAACTACGTCCGGCTGCTGGAGGAGCACGCCAAGCGCACCCTCGAGGCGGGCGACATGCTGCTGCAGCGCCTGCTCGATCGCGTCGCCGTCAAGGGGGCACAAGGGGTCGCCGCGTCACGGGAGGACTGGCAGGCCTTGGCGGAGGCGGCCGCCGGCTCGCCGCAGACCGGCGCCCTGTTCCTGCTCGATGCGCGCGGGGAGGTGTTGTTCAACACCCGCGGCTTCCCCGCCGCGCCCGGGGCAAATCTGGCCGACCGCGACTTTTTTCGCGCCGTGGCCGAAGGTGCCGCCGAGCCATATGTGGCACTGTCATTCTATGAACCGGGCACCGGCAAGCCCTCCTTCGCCATCGCCCGTCGCATCCAGGGACCCGACGGAAGCTTCGCCGGCGTCGCCGTCGCCACCATCGAGTCGGACTACTTCAAGGCGTTCTACGGCGAACTGGGGTTCAGCGAACACGTCGCCTTCGGCGTCTACAAGCACGACGGCGCCATCCTGGTGCGCCAGCCCATGGCCGCAGAGGACATCGGGCGCAAAATTCCCGCCAATGCGCCGCTGCTCAAGCTGATGCCGACCCAGCCGGTGGGAATCTACCGCGCCGTCTCAACCTATGACGCCCTCAACCGCATCGTCGCCTACCGCAAGAGTGAGGCCCCGGCCATCGTCGCCTGGGTGGCCACCACCGAGGAGGACGCGCTGGCCGGGTGGTGGCAGCGGCTGGCCCGCAATTCCGCCTTGGCGGTGGCAAGCATCGTCGTCATGGCCGGGCTGTCGCTGGCGGTGTTGCGCGGCATCCACCGCGAGGAAAGAGCGGCAACCGCCTTGTCCGCCCTCTTCGACTTGTCGCCGTTGGGCATGATCCGCAGCGACATGGAGGGACGCATCCTCGCCGCCAACCGGGCCTTCATCGATATGTTGGGCTATCCGGCGGCGGAATTGACGACACTGAGCCATCGCGAGATCACCCCAGCCAGCTTCGCCGGGGAGGACCGCCGCCAGTGGCAGTCCCTGTCGGCGCAAGGCCGTTATGGTCCCTACGAAAAGGAATACATCCACCGCGACGGCCGGCGCCTGGCGGTCCGCCTCAACGGCGCCCGCGTCAGCGACGGCGATGAGACCTATTCCTGGACCATCGTCGAAGACATCACCGATCGCCTCGCCGCCGAGAATGCCCTGCGCGAGAGAACCGACCAACTGGCGCGCTCCAACGCCGAGTTGGAGCAGTTCGCCTACGTCGCCTCGCACGATCTGCGCGAGCCGCTCCGCATGGTGACCTCCTACGTCACCCTGCTGGAACGCCGCTACGGCGACCTGCTCGGCCCCGACGGCCGGGATTTCGTGGGATTCGCCAGGGATGGCGCCCTTCGGATGAACAGGTTGATCCTCAACCTTCTGGAGTTCTCGCGCATCGGCCGCGACCATCAGGCCTTCACCCCCGTCGCCCTGTCCGAGGTGGTGGCGGCGGCCGTCGAGGACTTGGGCGTCACCATCACCGAGGCAGAGGCGACCGTCACCGTCGAGGGTGACCTGCCCGTGGTGAGCGGAAATGCCGAAGAACTGACCCGCCTGTTCGAGAACCTGATCGGCAATGCCGTCAAGTATCGGCGCCCCGGCGAGAAGCCGGCGGTTCGCATCGCCGCCAAGCCCGAGAAAAGCGGTTGGTGGCAACTGATCGTGAGCGACAACGGCATCGGCATTGAACCGGAATACCACCGGCGCATTTTCCAGATCTTTCAGCGCCTGCATGGCCGCGACCAGTACGAAGGCACCGGCATCGGCCTCGCCATGTGCAAGAAGATCGTCGAGCACCACGGCGGCTGCATCTGGGTGGAGTCGCAGCACGACCGCGGCTGCAGCTTCAATTTCAACCTGCCGGCGACGTCCCTCGGGGAATAGAATGCGAGCCACCCATCGAACCGTCTCGAACGGTGACCGCCACTACGCGTCGGCATCGAACGGCGTGTCGCCCTTTTCCTCCACCACCGCGAGGCAGGCATCCACCACCGTCGCATCGTAACGGCTGCCGGCATGCAGGCGGATTTCGTCGAGCGCCACCTGCAACCCGAGCGCCGGCCGGTAGGGGCGGTGGGACACGATGGCTTCGAACACATCCGCCACCGCGATGATGCGAGCCTCCAGGATGATGTCGTCGCCCCTGATGCCGCACGGGTAGCCGGTGCCATCCAGACGCTCGTGGTGCTGGTGGATCATCGTCGCCACCGGCCAGGGGAATTCGATGTTGCGGACAATTTCGGCGCCCAGGGTCGGATGCATCTTGATCACCTGGAAGGCCTCGACCGATAGGCTGCCGGGCCGGCTGAGGAACTCGGCCGGCACATGCAGTTTACCGATATCGTGGATCAGGCTGCCGGTCTTCAGTCCCTCGAGCCGGCACTCGTCAAAACCGAGCTTGCGGCCGATGGCGACGGCCAGTTGGGCGACGCGGCGCTGGTGGCCGGTGGTGTAGGGGTCGCGCATCTCCAGCGCCAGCGAGATGGTCCGGACCGTCTGCATCAATATGCGTTTGACGCGTTCGGCATTCTGCCGCCGCTCCTCCTCGACCGCCACGCGCTCCATGGCGTAGATCAGCGTGCGCCGGATCAGGTTGCCTTCGCCCTGGCCCTTGACCAGGTAGTCCTGGCAGCCGTGACGGACGGCACGCCGGCCCATCTCCTCGTCGTCAAGGCCGGTGAGAATGACCACGGGCAATGTCGGCGCCAGCCTGCGGATGGCATCGACGCCCTCCATGCCCAGCGCGTCGGGCAACGACAAATCAAGCAGGACCGCACTGAAAGCGCCGCCGGGGATGGCGGCCAACGCCTTGGACAGGCGATCCACCCAGCTGATCCGGAAACCGCCCACCTCGCCCAGCATGACCTGGATCAGCCTGGCGTCGCCTGCATTGTCCTCCACCAGGAGCAGCGGAACCACGACCGTGTTGGGGCCACTCATTACCGCCCTCCGTCAGGACATGCCAACCCCCATTACTAAGGTATCGCCTTTCCCCTATGCTTTGGTATGAGGTTTCAGAATACCTAGACGCCCGATTGCGAGCAGGCCTGGCTCTAACAAGAAACCAGCCCTCGCCGGGCGGGCGCGTCCGCGCCCTTGGCCGCGGCCTCAATGGCCGCTGATTTTCATCCCGGGCGGGTCGGCCCGATGGCCGGTGGCCAACTCAGAACGCCATCACGCAGTCGCGACCGGAGCGCTTGGCCTCGTAGAGGGCCTGATCGGCACGAGCCAGGACCGCCTCGGCCGAGGAATCATCCGCCGCCATTTCGGCAACGCCGATGCTGACGGTGATGGTGATGGCGTAGCCGTCCACCTCGATGCGCAATGCCGCCATCGCCTCGCGGATGCGTTCCGCCAGAACCATTGCCCCGTCGCGGGGGGTCTCGGGCAAAGCGATGGCGAACTCCTCGCCACCCAACCGGCCCACGATGTCCCTGCCCCGCACGTACTGCATGCAGGTGCGCGCCATGGCCCTAATCACCTCGTCGCCGACGGGGTGGCCGTAGGTGTCGTTGACGCGCTTGAAGTGGTCGATGTCGAGCATCATCACCGACATGCGGCGGCCATGGTGATGGGACAAGGCGAGGGTTTCGGCCGCCGTCTCCATGAAGAAGCGGCGGTTGAAGCAGCCCGTCAGCGAATCGGTGGTGGCCAAGCGGCGCAACTCGACTTCGGCCTGCTTCTGGACGGTGATGTCCACCGCAGTGCCGATGATGCCGGCCGGCTGCAAGGCGTCGTCGAACCAGGCGCTCTTGTTCACCAGCATGTGCGAAACCGTGCCGTCCTTGGCCGCGACCGCGATCTCGTAAGCGGGCTTGCCGCCCAACAGCGCCGCCTCGTTACCAGCCTCGCCGCGTGCCGCATCGTCGCCGGGGCGAACGTCGCGCAGCCGCCGCCCGAGCCACTCCTCCCCCGGCAGGCCGTGCATGGCGCGGAAGGCCGGGTTGTAGCCGAGAAAATTGCCGTTGACATCCTTCCACCACACCGGGTTGGGCAGGGTGGTCAGCAGGTTCTCGACGAACCCCTTCTGGCGGCGCAGTTCGCGGGTGCGGTCGGCGACCTGGCGTTCCAAAGTCTCGTTCATGGTGCGCAACGTGCCCACGGCGCGATTGAGCGCGGTGATGTCGCGCGCCTCCAGCATATATTCCGTCATTCCGCCGGTGGGCGGCAGCCTCGTCACGCGGACCTGGGCGTCGAAGGAGCCCTCGCGGAAGCGATGCAGGCGGACGGGCAGGATGTCCTCGGCCGCCAGCAGTTCCATGTCGGTGTCGAGGATGTCACGGTATTCGGTGCCGAACATCTGCCAGATCCGCCACCCCGTGCCGGACTGGGCGTCGGGGAAGCGCAGCAGGTCACGGCCGGCCTGATTGAGGTAGACCACCTCCGCCCCCCGGCACAGGCAGATCAGGTGCATGGCGCCATCCACCACCAGGCGGAAGCGGGCATCCATGCTCTGGGCGGTCGTGGCCAGCCACTTCTCGCGGCCGATGTCCCGGCCGGTCACCACGGTGACGCCCTCACCCAGCTCGCGGGCCGGGTGTACCAGCAGCAGTGCCTCGCGGTGACCGCCGTCGAAGCGGCGCAGCAGCAGCGGCACCGGCTGGAATTCGATCACGTCCAGCGACAGCAGCGCCGCCACCATCACCGCGTAATCGCCGCTGACGAACTCGGTCAGCGGCTTCCCCACCACGGCATCTTCGTGGGAGGCGCCCAGCATATTGAGCGCCGCCGTATTGGCCTCCTCGACCATGCCGCGCCGGCACATGGCGGCAAACTCGTCCGAGACTTCCAACGCGCGGATGACGTTATGCTCGAACCGCACTTTACGCCTGCGGCGCTCGGTGCCGGACAGCAATACTCCGGTGCGGGGAGGAACCTTGGACGACAACATGTGAGGACATACTTTCTTTATTCCGGATTGCGTCAATATGACACAGACAGGCCCGCAAGTCGCTATCAGGCCAATGTGGGGTCCGGATACATCTTTTGGGCGCCGGGACCATGACTTATGGTCCGCCGCCATGGAAGCACTCCTCATTTCCACCGGCGTCGTCGCCATCGCCGAAATCGGCGACAAGACCCAGTTGCTGGCCTTCATGCTGGCCAGCCGGTTCCGCCGTCCGGCCGCCGTCATCCTCGGCATTTTCTTCGCCACCGTGGCCAACCATCTGCTGGCCGCCTGGCTCGGCACCGTGGTGGCCGAATGGCTCGACGGACCGGGGCTGAAGGCGGTGCTCGGGCTGTCCTTCCTGGCCATGGCGGTGTGGGTGCTGAAACCCGACAGCGAAGGGGACCTGCCGCAGTGCCTGAGCCACATGGGCGCCTTCCTCACCACCCTGGTGGCGTTCTTCATGATCGAGATCGGCGATAAGACCCAGGTGGCCACGGTGGCTCTGGGCGCCCGCTTCTCCGAGGTGGTGATCGTCACCGCCGGCACCACCCTGGGCATGATGCTGGCCGACGTGCCGGCGGTGTTCGTCGGCGAGGCGGCGGCCCACAAGGTGCCGCTGAAGCTGGTGCACGGCACCGCCGCGGCGGTGTTTGCCGTGCTGGGCGCCCTGGCGCTAGTCGACGCCGGCCGTGGCTTGCTGGGCTGAGGCCTTCTCCGGCGGACGGATGCGTTCGCCGCCGGGCAGGACGACATGGGCCTTGCCGGCGGCCTTGGCTTCGTACATGCGGTGATCCGCCTTGTCCACCAGATCGGGCCAGTCGTCGCAGCCGTCCAGGATGCGTTCGGCGACGCCGATGCTGGCGGTCACCGGGGCGCCGTCGGGACGCGTGCCCAGCCAGTCGGTCACCACCCGGGTCATGGCGATGCGCAGGCCCTCAAGATTGGCGTCCAGCAGCAGTACGACGAATTCCTCGCCCCCCCAGCGCACCACCGAATCGCCGCGACGCAGCGAATTGCCCAAGGCGTCGGTAACGGCGCGCAGCACCTTGTCGCCGGCCTCGTGGCCGAAGCTGTCGTTGACGCTTTTGAAGTTGTCCACGTCGACGAAGGCCAGTGCAAAGGGAGCATCGCGCTCGCGCGCCATGCGGAACTGCAGTTCGACCAGTTCCATGCCGGAACGACGGCTGAAGGCTCCGGTCAGCGGATCGTGGCTGGCGCGGCGCAGCAGCGCCATCATGTAGTGCATCTGGATCATGCCGGCCAGCAGGTAGATGCCGAGCATCAGCAGCAGGACCCACAGGGTGGTGATCTGGGTCACCCAGTTGCCATGCCCGGCCAGGATCGGCCCAAGACTGACCACGGCCAGCACCGGCGCGGCGAACAACATTCCCTCGACGATCACCAGCGGAAACACTCCCAGTCCGGCCATGATGACGAAGGGCAACGCCTCGTAGAGCCGGGCGTTGGCCATGGCCATCGGGGCGACAACCTGGCCAATGAACAGAAACTGGGCGGCAAGGTAGAAGGCCAGCGGGTTGACCAGCATCGCCGCCAGCAGCCACAGAGCCCCGCTCAATGTCTTCGGCTTCAGCGGCAGCACCGCCAGGGTGATGAAGATGGCGGCGGACACCAGGCGGAGCGCCGCCAGCGCGCCCCAGGTCGGCCATGGCAGAGTCGCGGCGTCGAAGGCGATCCACAACAGCGTCAGGCCCGAGAATGCCGCCGAAACCAGCCTAACGCGGGTGACGATGGCATCGATACGGTGGCGCGTGAGATAGGCGGCATGGCCGCTGCACAGCACCAGATCGCGAAAATACTCGCGGCCCCGTGGCATGCGAAAAAGCATATCGGTAAATACACCAGCAAGTTTCGACATGCGTGCTTCCATACGCAGACGAAAGCACTATGACATATTTGCCGGCAGACTGGTAGCCCGCGCTTCTATCGCCGCTTCACTTACATTGGTATTCCAACAAACTACGAGATAGAGCGCAGTCCCTGCACAATCTTGTCGATATTACGGAATGCCGCCACAAGTTCGACATGGGCCTCGCGCATCAGGCCGGCATCGGGGGCGGGATAGCCGCCGATGCGGTTGGCCTGCATCATGCGCACCGCCGCCGCCAGCGACTGGCCCTTGATGAAGTCGGCGACGTGATGGACCGTGGCGTAGTGCGACGCCACCTGGGCGGCATACTTCTCCGGCAGGGTATAGAGCGCCCCCTGCACCGCCCGCCAGCCGCCGTCCAGATTGGCCAGCGCCAGCACGGTCGAGACGAAGGAGACGCCGGCTTCGGCATTGGGGGGCACCGGCACCGCATCGAAGGCCTGGCGGCGGGTCTCCAGTTCAAGCGCCAGGGTGGTGGCGGCGGCGCGGCGGCGCTCGGCCAGTTCGCGGCGGCGATGCCAGCCCGCCAGCCCGACGCCGACCAACCCGGCCACCAGTCCCCCGGCAGCAATCAAACTCCCCGCCGCCCAAAGGGGCAGCATCGCTGTCAGGACCGGCGGCTCACCCAGGGGCGCGGCAGCCTTGGCGGCGGGAGGCGCCTCGGGCGCCGATACCAGTGGGGCGGGAGGCGGCGGGGGCGCAACCGCAGCGGGAGGGGCCGACGGTACCGCTACGGAAGGGGCCTGCGGCACCTCGGGAACGGCGGGGGAAACGGTGGGAACGGTGGGGGGGGCGGCCAGCTCGGCTGGCGGCTGTGGCAGCGGTTCGGTCAAAGCCGGCGGCAGCAGCGGCGTCGGCGCACCGGTGGCGGCCGGCTCGTCTGCGGCAAAGGCCGATCCGGCCAGCAGCGGGACGACAACGGCGGCGGCGAAGCGGTATCGCATGAACTCTCACCTGACTTTGGGGACACTGTGCCGCACCTTAGACCATGTGGCCTGCCGCCGGGAAGGGGGCCGCGATGGCCCTGGCCGAACGACTTGGCGCTTGCTTTTTGCCCCGGCTCGGGCCATTCCCGAAGGACTACGCGCCCAAAGGACTTCCCGAAGGACCAGCCCATGAGCGTGCGCAACCTGCCTTACCTGTTCGAGCCCACCTCGGTGGCGGTCATCGGCGCGTCGGAGCAACCGCGCTCGGTGGGCAACGTGGTCATGCGCAATCTGCTGGACGGCGGCTTCGCCGGCCCCATCATCCCGGTGCATCCGCGCTGGCGGGCGGTGTGCGGCGTGCTGGCCTATCCCGACATCGAGGCCATGCCGCTGGTCCCCGACCTGGCCGTCATCTGCACCCCCGCCGCCGCCGTGCCCGCCATCGTCGACCGATTGGGCGCCCGCGGCACCCGCGCCGCGGTGGTGGTGGCCTGGGACGCCGACCGCAACGCCATCCTGGCCGCCGCCCGCCCGCACGGCCTCAGGCTGCTGGGCCACGGCAGCCTTGGACTGCTGGTGCCCAAGGTGAGGCTCAACGCCAGCTTCAGCCACGTCCCCGCCCTGCCCGGCAAGGTCGCCTTCGTGTCGCAGTCGGGCGCCCTGTGCACCGCAGTGCTGGACTGGGCGCGGCCGCGCGGCATCGGCTTCTCGCACTTCGTCTCGCTGGGCGAGGGCGCCGACATCGACTTCGCCGACATGCTCGACTACCTGGCCAGCGACGAGCAGACCCGCGCCGTGCTGCTCTATATCGAGCACATCGCCGAACGGCGCGACCTCATGCCGGCCGCCCGCGCCGCCGCCCGCAACAAACCGGTGCTGGTGGTCAAGGCCGGGCGCGGCGGCACCTCCGCCGCCATCGGCCCCTTCCTGGCCGAGACGCTGGCCTCGCCCGACGACGCCTTCGACGCAGCCATGCGCCGCGCCGGTGCGCTGCGCGTCAACGACATCGACGAGTTGTTCGGCGCGGTGGAGACCCTGGCCCGCAGCAAGCCCATGAAGGGCGAGCGCCTGGCCATCCTGGCCAATGGCGGCGGCACCGCGATGATGGCCATGGACGAATTCGCCGCCGACGCCGCCAGCGAGCCCGCCCAGCTTTCCGAGGAAACGCTGCGCCGGCTGGCCATCGTGCTGCCCAAGGGGGTGCCGCCGGCCAATCCGGTGGACCTCGGCGTCGACGCCCAGGCCAAGGCCTTCGCCGAGGCGCTGCGGGTGCTGATCGAGGCGGAGGAGGTCGACGCGGTTCTGGCCGTGCACGCCCCCAACGCCATCGCCGACGGCATCGCCGCCGCCCAGGCGGTGATCGATACCCAGCGGCGCCACGGCGGCGTCGTGCTGACCTGCTGGGCCGGCGAGGAGACGGCAGCCCCGGCGCGGCGCCTGTTCGCCGAGGCCGGCCTGCCGACCTACGACACCCCCGGCCGGGCGGTGCGCGGCTTCCGCCACCTGGTGCAGCACCACCGCAATCAGGACATGCTGTTGGAGACGCCGCCCTCGGACGGCGGCGGCGTCGCTCCGGCCAAGGGCACCGCGCGGCTGATCGTCGACCGTGCCCTGCAGGGCGACGGCACCCTGTCGGAGCCCGACGCCAAGGCCCTGCTGACGGCCTACGGCATCCCGGTGGTGGACACCGTCCACGCCGCCGACGCCGAGGCCGCGGCAGGGCTGGCGACGCGCATGGGCTTCCCGGTGGCGCTGACGGTGGCCTCGACCGCGGTGCCGCGCAAATGGGAGGTGGGCGGCGTCGCGCTCAATCTGGAAAACGCCGAGGCGGTCCGCACCGCCTGTGCCGGCATCCTGCGCCGCGTCGCCGAGAAGCGTCCCGACGCGCGCATCGACGGCTTCAACGTCCAGCGCATGGCGCTGCGGCCGCATGCCCGCCAGCTGGTGGTGGGCATCGCCTGCGACCCGCTGTTCGGCCCGGTGCTGGTGTTCGGCGAGGGTGGCCGGGCGGTGGAGGTGGTGCGCGACCACACCGTCGGCCTGCCGCCGATCAACCTGCCCTTGGCTCGCAGCATGATCGCGCGGACGCGAGTGTCGCGGCTGCTCGACGCCCACGGCACACGCCCCGCCGCCGACCGCGACGCCATCGCCGCGGTGCTGGTGCGGGTGTCGCGCCTGCTGGCCGACAACCCCGAAGTCACCGCCTGCGACATCAACCCGCTGTTCGCCGACCAGCACGGCGTGCTGGCGGTGGACGCCCGCATCCGGGTGGCGCCGCTGGACGGCTCCGACGCCCGCCGTTTCTCGGTGCTGCCCTACCCGGCGCATCTGGAGGAGCCGGTGACCCTGCACGACGGCTCCAAGGTGCTGTTGCGCCCCATCCGCCCCGAGGACGAACCGGCCCACGGCGAACTGATCGCCCGCATGACGCCGCAGGACCTGCGCTACCGCTTCTTCGGCCATGTCCGCGAGCTGCACCACCACCAACTCGCCCGCCTGACCCAGATCGACTACGACCGCGAGATGGCCTTCGTGGCGACCCGACCCACCAAGGACGGCCGCCCGGAGAGCCTGGGGGTGGTGCGCACGGTGACCGACCCCGACAACCTCAAGGCGGAGCTGGCCATCCTGGTGCGCTCGGATCTCAAGGGCACCGGGCTGGGGCGGATCCTGATGGCCAAGGCGGTGAGCTACCACCGCACCCGCCACACCGCCGAGGTGGTCTGCCAGGTGCTGGCCGAGAACGAACCGATGATCCGCCTGGCGAAGAAAAGCGGCTTCAGCGTGCGCTACTCGGAGGAGGACGCGGATGTGGTGGAGGCGGTGCTGACGCTGGGGTGAGGATTTCGCCCCGATGGGTGGTCAAGGTTAGAAAACCACAGAGACACAGAGGCACAGAGATGCCGTGCGAATCGCAGCGCCGCGGGCTTCCCCGCCGCCTATGCGTGGACGGAAGGCCCCCCGGTGTCCATCCGGACGGTATCTCTGTGTCTCTGTGTCTCTGTGTCTCTGTGGTGAATCACTTTCCATTGCCCCCCGATACGGCAAGGGAGTGCCGAACATCCCCTCTCCCAGAGACGGACTGGCCCTATTTTTACAGTTGGAGAGGATCAGGCGGCGCCGTCTGGGCGGGCTGTCGCCCGCTCACGGATGGCGCGGATAGGGGATGAGGGAGCGCGGGCGTCCCGCCCGCTAAAACAGACCTCCACGTATTCTCACCGTATTCTCATGCCGATGGTGCTTGGCTTTTTACGATCCAAGCTCGTCCACCGGATTTGGCGCCGCCTTCAACGTAAGCTGTGGCACCGCCGCATTTAGGACAGGCACGCCCATTCCGGTGAAGAAGCCCGCTGATGAGGAAAACCTTCCCGCAAGCGGGACAGGTGAACGCTGCATTATTCCCGACCCAATCGTCACCGTGCCCGAGTACTGACGGGCACAGCGCCCTGTCTGCATCACCGTCGGCATCCAGTTTGTCCGCATCCGATCTGCTTGGCATCACCTATCTCCACTGAGAAGCCGCATTCGCTGGAATCAATTTTAACCTATACAACTTTCACTTCCGCGCAAAGTAATCGGGGGAACAAAATGACCGACAGGATAGCTGGTGCGCCTGAATTTCCGGCAGGCAGGACGCCCGCGCATCCGTATTCATCCGTGTTACTTGAACGTAGCGAGCCACAAAAAAAGCCCCCGAGGTCTCCCCGGGGGCTTCTCCGTCACTCGGGCCGAACCGGCCTACCCCACCGTTTCCGTCCGCCCCTTGGCGTAGCCGACGCCCTCCAGGCTCTCGGCGATCTCGTCGAGGATGGCGGGGTCGTCGATGGTGGCCGGCATCTTGTAGTCCTGGCAGTCGGCGATCTTCTTCATGGTGCCGCGCAGGATCTTGCCGGAACGGGTCTTGGGCAGGCGCTTGACCACGGTGCAGGTCTTGAACGCCGCCACCGGGCCGATGCGGTCGCGCACCAGCGCCACCACTTCCTTGACCACCTGCGCATCCGGCTTGGTGACGCCGGCCTTGAGGCAGAGGAAGCCCAGCGGCAACTCGCCCTTGAGCTGGTCGGCGACGCCGATCACCGCGCATTCGGCGACGTCGGGATGGCTGGCCAGCACCTCTTCCATGGCGCCGGTCGAGAGGCGGTGGCCGGCGACATTGATGATGTCGTCGGTGCGCGCCATGACGTAGACGTAGCCGTCCTCGTCGATGTAGCCGGCGTCGGCGGTCTTGTAGCAGCCGGGGAATTCGGCCAGGTAGCTGTCGATGTAGCGCTGGTCGGCGTTCCACAGGGTCGGCAGGGTGCCGGGAGGCAGCGGCAGCCGCACCACCAGCGAGCCCACCTTGCCGGGCGGGCAGGGCTCGTGGACCTCGTCGAGCACCTCCAGGCCCCAGCCGGGCACCGCCTTGGTGGGCGAGCCGGGCTTGATGGGGAACTCGTGCAGGCCGAGGCAGTTGGCGGCGATGGCCCAGCCGGTCTCGGTCTGCCACCAATGGTCGACCACCGGCACCTTGAGGTTGGTCACCGCCCAGTTGATGGTATCGGGGTCCGAGCGCTCGCCGGCCAGGTACAGGGCGCGGAAACAGCCGAGGTCGTAGTCCTTCAGCAGAGCCGCGTCGGGGTCCTCGCGCTTGATGGCGCGGAAGGCGGTCGGCGCGGTGAACAGCGTCGAGACCTTGTGCTGGCTGATCACCCGCCAGAAGGCGCCGGCGTCGGGGGTGCCGACCGGCTTGCCCTCGTACATGATGGTGGTGTTGCCGTTGAGCAGCGGCGCATAGACGATGTAGCTGTGGCCGACCACCCAACCCACGTCGGAGGCGGCCCAGTAGACCTCGCCCGGCTTGACGTTGTAGACCGCCGACATGGTCCACTTCAGCGCCACCATGTGGCCGCCGTTGTCGCGCACCACGCCCTTGGGCTGGCCGGTGGTGCCCGAGGTGTAGAGGATGTAGAGCGGGTCGGTGGCCTTCACCGCGACGCAGTCGGCCGGCGCGGCGGCCTTGACCGCCTCGGCCCAATCGTGGTCGCGCCCGGCGATCAGTTCGGCCTTGGCCTGCGGCCGGGCCAGCACGAAGCAGGCGGCCGGCTTGTGCTCGGCCATCTCGATGGCGGCGTCCAGCAGCGGCTTGTAGGCGATGACCCGGTTGATCTCGATGCCGCACGACGCGGTGACGATGGCCTTCGGCTTGGCGTCGTCGATGCGGGTGGCCAGCTCGTTGGCGGCGAAGCCGCCGAACACCACCGAATGCACCGCGCCGAGACGGGCGCAGGCCAGCATGGCGACGGCCGCCTCGGGCACCATGGGCATGTAGACGATGACGCGGTCGCCCTTCCCGACGCCCGCCGCCTTCAGCGCACCGGCGAAGCCCGCCACCTCGTCCTTGAGCTGGGAATAGGTGATGGTGCGGATGGTGTTGGTGACCGGGCTGTCGTAGATGATCGCCGCCTGCTCGCCGCGGCCCTCCTTCACGTGCCGATCCACCGCGTTGTAGCAGGTGTTGCACTCGGCGCCGACGAACCAGCGGTAGAACGGCTTATCGGAGGACTCGAGCACCTTGTCCCAGGGCTTGCTCCATTCGATGGCCTTCGCCGCATCGGCCCAGAACCCCTCCGGGTCCTTCATCGAGCGGTCATAAGCCTGTTGATACGCATTGGTCATCGCGGACGCTCCCTTTTTCCACTGCCGTCTTCACCGACGGAGGTTGCACCCCTCCGTTCGAGGGGGGCAGGATGCCGCAACTTGGGAGCTTTTGCAAAGGCCAATCGCCGACAGGAATAACAAGCGGTTAGGCCTATATCCGCGATGCCAAAGGTCATACCACTGCGGCCGCGGCCCTACCCGAACGGGTCGCGCGGCCGATCACATCCCCCTCCCCTGCATGGCGGCCTGGCCCGCCCCATATCGCCGGCGCACAGCGACACCGCGGGAGGGTGAGAGCGTCCAGCGGGGCGGGCACAGGGCCTCACCCGGTCGCCTTCGGCGCCCACCCTACGACCGCAGGCAGGGCGAAAGGGTGCCTAGATCGTCAATGAGGGACGCCGTCGATGCGGTTGATCTCATCCTTGATCTTGAGCTTCCGGCGTTTCAGGTCGCCGATTTGAACTTCGTTCGGAAGGGGGCGCCGGGTTTCTTCCGCGATGGCGGATTCGAGAGCGGCATGGCGGGCTTTCAAAGACTCGATCCGGTCCTGAAGGCTCATTACAATCCTCCCTTGTGGATGGGACACCCGGAGAAGTCTATGCCTCTGCCGGGCGGCTTGTCAGCAGGGAAAGTGGGCGTCGCCAGGGCAATCGGGTGAAGCCCGCGGAAGCGGGCGCCTCGGCCATTGAGGCCGCGCGAAGCGGGCCTGGAGCGTAGCGAAAGGCGCATAGCGGAGCGAGCCAAGCCACCGGAGGTGGCGCCCGGCGGAAATAGGGCAGGGCAATCGGCTTCACCCGATTGCCCTGTGGGCGTCGCCACCGGGGCAACCGCCGCCGGAAAAACCGATTGGGAAGGAGACAATACCCATGCAGGATGCTCGGTCATGAATTCTGCTCCGCACCGCATGGTCGTCGGCATGAGCGGCGCGTCGGGGGCCCCCTACGGCGTCCGGGTGCTGGAGATGCTGCGGCGCATCGGCGTCGAGTCCCATCTGGTGATGAGCCGGGCCGCCGAAACCACGCTGGCCCACGAATCCAGCCTCACGCCCGATGCGGTTCGCGCCTCGGCCGACTTCGCCTACGACCCCGCCGACATCGGTGCGGCGCCGGCTTCGGGTTCGTTTCGCACCATCGGCATGATCGTGGCGCCCTGCTCGATCCGCACCATGAGCGAGATCGCCACCGGGGTGACCTCGTCGCTGCTGACCCGCGCCGCCGACGTCACCCTGAAGGAGCGTCGCCGCCTGGTGCTGATGGTGCGGGAGACGCCGTTGCACACCGGCCACCTGCGCACCATGCTGCAGTTGTCGGAAATGGGCGCGGTGATCGCGCCGCCGGTGCCGGCGTTCTACGCCCGCCCGGCCGATCTCGACGCCATGGTCGAGCACACCGTCGGGCGCATGCTCGACCTGTTCGGCCTCGACTGCGGCACATTGAAGCGATGGGGTGAAGCATAGCGGCCCTTGCCAACCGCTCCGGCCACCGTCATTGTTTAGCGCATGTGCGCTTGGGACGCGCGATTTCTGGTTGGGGACGCAAGCTTCCATGCAGCATGACGACGGGGCGGACCGGCAGGGGCCGCTAAAGGGTGTCCGGATCTTGTTCGCCGACGACATTGAACTGAACCGCCTGGTGTTCCGTGATTTCCTCGACGGCACCGGCGCTGTCCTGGATGATGCTGCCGATGGGGCCGAGGCCATCGCCATGGCGACGACGCGTCGCTACGACCTGATCGTGCTCGACCTGCGCATGCCGGGCACCGACGGATACGCCGCCGCCCGCGCCATCCGCGCCAAGGAAGCCGCCGAGGGCCTGGCGCCGGTGCCGGTGGTGGCGCTGACGGTCGAGAATTCACAGGCCGAACGCGACTTGGCCAGCGAGACCGGCTTCACCAGCTTCCTGACCAAACCCATCGCCCATGCCGCGCTGATCGCGTCTCTGACGGCCGCCCTGGCCGGTGCGCCGCCGCCGTCAACCGCCCCCGCCGGGTTCCACATCCCCGCCGGGCTCGAACACCTGCTGCCCAACTTCCTGGCCGAGATGGCCAAGGACCAGCCCGCCCTGCAGCACCTTGCCGGCGGCGGCGACCTGCCGGCATTGGCGGAATATGCCCACGGGGTGCGTGGCAAATGCGGCATGTTCGGCGAAGAGCGGCTGTTCGGCCTGTTGAGCCGCCTGGAAGCGGCCGCCGCCCGCGCCGACCGTCGCGAGGTCGACGAGATCATGACCGGGGTGGTCGACCGCATGCGCCAAATCGCGATGCACGGCGGGACACCGGCATGAAGATCACCCAATTCACCGATTTCTCGCTGCGATTGCTGTTCTACCTCGCCCGCAACCGGGACCGCGTGGTGACGGTGCGCGAGATCGCCGCGTATTACGAAATTTCGGCCGAGCACCTGAAGAAGATCGTCCGTCGCCTGGCCGAGTTGGGGCACATTTCGACCGTGCGCGGCAAGCACGGCGGGCTGCGATTGGCACGCGAGCCGGTGGAGATCAACCTCGGCGAACTGGTGCGCAATTTCGAGAACATCGAGCTGATGCCGTGCTGCGACCCCGAAGTCTGCTGCCCCGTCGCCGAATGCCATCTCAAACGCCTGATGGACACCGGCCTCGCCGCCTTTCTGGCGGTCCTCGACGCCCGGACCCTGGCCGACGTCATCTGAGGGTGTTATCTATTCATTGCCCCTCGCCGGGCGGGGCCTCCGGTCCCTTGGCGGCTCGAACAGTGGAGCGCGGGCGTCCCGCCCGCTTGTCGGCATGAAGGCGGGTCCCATGCCAGCGGACTTGTGGGTGTTCGGCTACGGCTCGCTGATGTGGCGGCCGGGGTTCGACTTCGAGGAATGCCACCCGGCGGTGCTGGAAGGGTGGCACCGTGCCTTTTGCGTCTATTCCCGCCACTGGCGCGGCACCCCCGAGCGCCCTGGCCTGGTGCTGGGGCTCGACGTCGGCGGCCGCTGTCGCGGCGTCGCCTTCCGGGTGGCCGCCGCCCGTGCCGAGACGGTGGTCGACTACCTCAACGAGCGCGAGCTGATCGGCTACGCCTACCACGCGACAACCTTGCCGGTGCGGCTGGAGGGCGGTGGCGACGTTGCCGCCTACACCTTTGCCGCCGACCGCCAACACCACCATTATGCCGGCACTCTGGGGCTTGGCGAGGCCGCCGCCATCATCATGAATGCCGAGGGCTGCGGCGGGCTGAACCGCGACTACCTGATCAACACCATCCGCCGCCTGGAGCAGGACGGCTTTGCCGACCCCGAGTTGCACGCCCTGCTGGTCGAAGTGGAACGCCAGACCGGCATCATCGAGCAGGGGGCGGGGATCTGAGCTCGATCACGCGGCTGCGGCGGATGATGTGTCCCTGTCTGGCCAGGGCGGCCAGCGCACGGTAGAACGCCTCGTGGCTCAATCCGACCTCGGCCGCAACCTCCTTCAGCGGACGATCGAAGTCGACCGTGCCCGCCTTCGCCGCCAGCAGCAGGAACTGGTGCACCCGCTCGCTGGCCGAGCGCAGGTTGCGGATTTCCAGGCGCGAGCGCAGCGTCTGCACCTGCCGCGCCAGCCGGGCGGTGAACCCCAGGGCCGCCGCCGGATCGGCGGCAAACGCCCGCAACACCGCGTCCTTGGGCAACACCGCGATGCGCGACGACACGGCGGCGACGGCGTCGCAGTGGTAGACGTCGGAAAACAGCGCGGCCTCGGCGAAGGTGTCGCCGGCCGAGGCCACATGGACGGCGACCTCCCGGCCTTCGCTGGTGTGCCGCACCAGCCCGAGGCGCCCGCTCACCACCGCGAATATGCCGAAGGTGGCGTCTCCCTGGCGAAACAGCGCCTGCCCGGCGTCGAGCCCACGCTCGCGGACGATATCGGACATTGCCGTGAACCATGGTTCACCGATCAAGGCCATGCTCCCTCCCGGATATGATTTGGATCATAGCCTCCCCCCCACCCCGAGCGCCATACTGCGTGCGCAACCAGGATGGGGAGAGCGACAAATGAAAAAAGTATCGTCCGTGGCTGTTTGCGCGGCGGTGATCGCTTGGACCGCGGCACCGGTGTGGGCGGCCGAGGAGCGCGAACTGGTCCGGATGCCGGCCATGATGCAGGAGCACATGCTGACCAGCATGCGCGATCACCTCGATGTCCTCAACGAAGTCCTGGCCGACCTCGCGGCCGAGAGATTCACCGACGCGGGGCGCGTGGCCGAGACCCGCCTGGGAACCAGTTCGTTCGGCCAGCATGGCGCGGCGCATATGGCGCCCTACATGCCGAAGGGAATGCAGGAGGCCGGCACCGCCCTCCATCGCGCCGCCAGCCGCTTCGCCCTGGCCGCCGAGGAGACCGACCTCGACCGATCCTACAAGAGCATGACGACGCTCACCGGAGCCCTGAGCGAAATGACCGCCGCCTGCTCGGCCTGTCATACCGGCTACCGGATCAGGTAGGGCGAAATCGTCACCCCTCCTGCAGCCGCCGGAAAAAGCCCTGCAGCGCTTCGAAGGTGGTGTCGCCGTAGCGCTGGCGCACCGTGTCGGGGCGGCTCAGCATGGCGGCGCGCAGGTCGCCGAACAGGGCGTGCATCAGTTCGGCGAAGGCGCCCTCGCCGAACTGCCAGAAGGCGTCCGGGGCGGCGGGCGGCACGGCGGCGAGGTGGCTGTTGACCAGCGCGATGAACCAGGCGCGGCGACGCTCGAATTCGGTGAAGTAGTGGGCCATCACCACCAGCACGTCGTTGGCGAGGGCATTGGCCTCGGCGTCGGCATAGATGGCGTCCCAGTTCCAGCCACCGCCCACGGCATGGCGTTCCAGGATGGCCTGGCTTTTCCGCTGGCACTGCTCGTAGAGGGCGGGGCCGATCATCTTGTCGACGGCGAGGTCGAAGCCGGGGATCATGCGCCGCGACAGCACGCGGCCGCCGCCGCCGCCGTCGCCGCTGCGCGCCGGGAACAGATGGGCGAAGCGCTTCACCAGGATGCGGTCGAAGGGATGCTTGCGCGATGCCTCCCACGAACGGACATCGCGCTCACGCGAGCAGTCGTCCCACGAACGCTGGTAGACCGGCTCGAAGCGGCCCTGCCCCTCGGCGAGGAAGCGCTCCGCCAGTGCCCGGATGGCCCCGGCCGACAGCGCGCCGCCAGCCTTGCGCGCCTCCACTTCGAGGCGCGTGACGAAATGGCCGATCATGGTGCCGGCGATCGCCCGGCAGGTCCTGGGTGCGGTCATGGTCGCCAGGATAACCCGCCCGGGCCGCATGGTGCCAGTGGACAGGACTCCTCGGGTTGACTAGGCTCTCGGCCATGTCCGAGAGCCTTACCATCGCACTGGCGCAAGTAAACCCCGTGGTCGGGGATGTCGCCGGCAATACCGCCCGCATCCGCGCCGCCCGTGGCGAGGCGGCCAAGGCCGGCGCGCAACTGGTGGTATTCGGCGAACTGACCCTGTCGGGTTATCCCCCCGAGGATCTGGTGCTGAAATCCGCCTTCCTCGACGCCATCGCAACCGCCGTCGAGGCGCTGGCCGCCGAAACCGCCGACGGCGGCCCGGCGCTGCTGGTGGGCGCCCCCTGGCGGGTGGAGGGCCGCACCCACAATGCCGTGCTGCTGCTCGACCACGGCCGGGTGGCGGCGACGCGGCTGAAGCACCACCTGCCCAATTACGGCGTGTTCGACGAGGTCCGCGTGTTCGCGCCCGGTCCGCTGCCCGGGCCGGTGTCGTTTCGCGGGGTAAAGCTGGGGCTGATGGTGTGCGAGGACATGTGGTACGCCGACGTGGCCGAATGCCTGGCCGAATGCGGCGCCGAAATCCTGGTGGTGCCCAACGGCTCGCCATTCGAGGTGGACAAGCCCAATGTTCGCCGCGACCGCGCCCGCACCCGCGTTACCGAAACCGGCCTGCCGCTGGTCTACGTCAACCAGGTGGGCGGGCAGGATGAACTGGTGTTCGACGGCGCCTCCTTCGTGATGAACGGTGCCGGCGACGTCACCGCCCGGCTGGCGGCTTGGCGCGAAGCGGTGGTGACGCTGCGCTTCACCAAGGGGCCGACCGGCTGGGGCGCCTCGGGCGAGGTGGCGGCGGAACCTGGGCACGACGAGAACGTCTATCAGGCGATGATGCTGGGCCTGCGCGACTATGTGCACAAGAACGGCTTCCCCGGCGTGGTGCTGGGCCTGTCGGGCGGCATCGACAGCGCGCTGGCCGCTGCGGTGGCGGCGGATGCGCTGGGACCCGACAAGGTGTGGTGCGTCATGATGCCCTCGCCCTACACCTCGTGCGACAGCCTGGAGGACGCCGCGGCGGTGGCCGAAATGCTGGACTGCCGGCTCGACACCATCGGCATCGGCCCGGCCATGGACGCCTTCGCCCACATGCTGGCGCCGGTGTTCCAGGGCAAGGGCCCCGACATCACCGAAGAGAACCTGCAATCGCGTTCGCGCGGCATGGCACTGATGGCCATTTCCAACAAGTTCGGCCCCATGGTGCTCTCCACCGGCAACAAGAGCGAGATGTCCACCGGCTACGCCACCCTCTACGGCGACATGTGCGGCGGCTTCGCGGTGCTGAAGGATGTCTACAAGACCACGGTGTTCCAGGTTTGCCGCTGGCGCAACGACCACCGGCCGGAGGGGGCGCTGGGTCCCGAAGGCAGGGTGATGCCCGACCGCGTGATCACCAAGCCGCCCTCGGCCGAGCTCAAGCCCGATCAGACCGACCAGGATACCTTGCCGCCCTACGACGTGCTGGACGGCATCCTGGAATGCCTCGTCGAGGGCGAGCTCAGCCTCGCCGGCACGGTGGCACGGGGCTACGACGAGGCCACGGTGCGCCGGGTCTGGCGCATGCTCGACCGCGCCGAGTACAAGCGCCGCCAAGCGCCGCCGGGGGTAAAGATCACCTCCCGCTCGTTCGGCCGCGACCGGAGATACCCCATCACCAACGCATTCACCGGGCAGATATGAAAATCGCGCACGCCATAGCTCCCTCCCCCGGCTCTGCCGGGGGAGGGATTTGTTTTGGGGGCGGGATATGAGCGTCACCGTCCGTTTCGCCCCCAGCCCCACCGGCCTGCTGCATGTGGGCAATGCCCGGGTGGCGCTGATCAACTGGCTGTTCGCCAAGCGCCACGGCGGCTATTTCCTGCTGCGGCTCGACGACACCGATGTCGAGCGCTCGCGGCCGGAATTCGTCGAGGCCATCGTCGAGGATCTGCGCTGGCTGGGGCTGGACTGGGACCGCAAGGCCTTCCAGTCCGGCAGGCTGGCGCACTACGCCGCCGCCGCGGAGAAACTCAAGGCCGATGGCCGTCTCTACCCTTGCTGGGAAACCCCCGAGGAACTGGAGTTCAAGCGCAAGCGCCAACTCGCCCGCGGCCTGCCGCCGGTCTACGACCGCGCCGCACTGAAGCTGCATTCCGAGGACATCTGCCGGCTGGGGGAAGAGGGCCGCCGGCCGCACTGGCGCTTCAAACTCGACCACGTCGAGGTGCGCTGGGACGACATGGTGCGCGGCGCCTGCCATACCCATGGCGCCACCCAGTCCGACCCGGTGCTGGTGCGGGCCGACGGCAGCTTCCTCTACACCCTGCCCAGCGTGGTGGACGACCTGGACTTCGGCGTCAGCCACGTCATCCGCGGCGAGGATCATGTCACCAATACGGCACCGCAGTTGCAGTTGTTCCACGCCCTGGGCGGCGAAGCACCGCGCTTCGCCCACCTGCCGCTGCTGACCGACGCCAGCGGCGCCGGCCTGTCGAAGCGGCTGGGCTCGCTGAGCTTGCGGGATCTGCGGCAGCAAGGCATCGACGCCATGGCTGTGAACAGCCTGCTGGCCAAGCTGGGCACCTCGGACGCCATCGACATCCGCCACGGCCTCGATTCCCTGGTGGACGAGTTCGACATGGAGAAGTTCGGCCGCGGCACGCCCAAATTCGACCCGGCCGAGTTGGACCACCTCAACGCCCATCTGCTGCACGGCTTGTCGTTCGAGGAGGCCCGCCCGCGCCTCGCCGCCACCGGCCTGGCCGACGCGGACGAAGCGTTCTGGCTGGCGGTGCGCGCCAACCTCGCCCATGTCGCCGAGGCCAGGGAGTGGTGGGCGGTATGCCGCCAACCCATCTTGCCGGTGATCGAGGATGCCGAATTCACCCGCACCGCCGCCGCCCTGCTGCCCCCCGAGCCGTGGGACGCCTCCACCTGGGGCGCCTGGACCACGGCGGTCAAGGACGCGACGGGGTGTAAGGGCAAAATGCTGTTCCACCCCTTGCGCCTGGCCCTGACCGGCCGCGAGAATGGACCCGAACTCAAGACTCTGCTACCCCTTGTCGGCCGCACCAGGGCCGAGGCGCGGCTGCGGGGGGAAAGCGCCTGAAGGAGACGCATACGGTGCCGCTGGTTCTCTACAACACGCTGACCAAGAAGAAGGAGGTGTTCGAGCCTCTGACCCCCGGCCATGTCGGCATGTATGTCTGCGGCCCCACCGTCTATGACCGCGCCCATATCGGCAACGCCCGGCCGGTGATCGTGTTCGACGTGCTCTACCGGCTGCTGAAGATGCTGTACCCATCGGTGCGCTACGTGCGCAACATCACCGACGTGGACGACAAGATCAACGCGCGGGCCAAGGATTCGGGCGAACCCATCGCCGCCATCACCGAGCGCACCACCCGCCTGTTCCACGAGGACATCGCAGCGCTGAACGCCCTGCCCCCCGACGTCGAGCCGCGCGCCACCGCCCACATCGCCCAGATGATCGCCATGATCGAGCGGCTGATCGCCAAGGGGTTCGCCTACGAGGCCGATGGCCACGTGCTGTTCGGCGTCTCGGCCATGTCCGGCTACGGCCGCCTGTCGCGCCGCTCCATGGACGAGATGATCGCCGGCGCCCGCGTCGAGATCGCGCCCTACAAGAAGGACGCCGCCGATTTCGTGTTGTGGAAGCCCTCCCCCCCCGACCTGCCGGGCTGGGATTCCCCCTGGGGCCGCGGCCGGCCGGGCTGGCACATCGAGTGCTCGGCCATGAGCCTCGAGCACCTGGGCGAGACCTTCGACATCCACGGCGGCGGCCAGGACCTGGTGTTCCCCCACCACGAGAACGAAATCGCCCAAAGCACCTGCGCCAACGGCAAGCCCTTCGCCCGCTATTGGCTGCACAACGGCTACCTGATGGTCGAGGGCGAGAAGATGTCCAAGTCGCTGGGCAACTTCTTCACCGTGCGCGAGCTGCTCGATCAAGCCCCGGGCGAGGCCATCCGCCTGTGCATGCTGTCCTCCCATTACCACCAGCCGTTCGACTGGACCGCCGAGGGCCTCAAGCAGGCGCGCGCCACGCTCGACCGCCTTTACACCGCGCTGAAGTCCGCCGCCGATGTCGAGCCCGAAGGCCTCGGCGAGGTCCCCATCGAGGTGATGGCCGCCCTCAAGGACGACCTCAACACGCCCTTGGCCATCAGCCACCTGCACGAGTTGGCCGGGGCGCTGAACAAGGCCACCGAACCCCACGACAAGGCGCGCCACAAGGGAGCGTTGCTGGCCTCGGGCGATCTGCTCGGCCTGCTGCAGCAGGACCCGGAGACGTGGTTCCGCTGGCATGTCGAAGGCGCCGACAGTCTCTCCGATGCGGCGATCGCGGCGCTGATCGAGGCTCGCACCACGGCGCGCAAGAGCCGCGACTTTGCCGAGGCCGACCGCATCCGCAAGGATCTGGCGGACAAGGGCGTCATCCTTGAGGACGGGGCACAGGGAACCGGCTGGAAGAGGGCGTAGCAGGGTGATCCGGACCGACGCCCGGACGCATCTTGGGCTGCGTCGGGCCTGGCACATCACGGTTTTCCTGACGGTGGCGGCGCTGATGGCGGGGCCGGCCATGTGGAACGGCTACCCGCTCATCTACTACGACACCGAAGACTATCTGGAGATGGCCTTCACCTTTCAGCCCATCATCTGGCGCATCATGACCTACGGCATGCTGTGCACGGTGGCGAGGCTGTTCAACTCGCCTTGGGCCATGGTGGCGCTGCAGGCCCTGCTGACCGCCTATGTGCTGCACGAGGCGGTCTACGCCTTCGTCGGCCGCTGGCGCAAGCTGGTATTCCTGGTGGTGGGCGTTACCCTGGCCCTGTTCACCGGACTGCCCTGGGTCGCCTCGCAGGTGCTCGCCGACGTCTTCGCCGGCACCATGGTGCTGGGCGTCGCCGCTTTGACCTTTGGGGAAGGTTTGCCGAAATGGCGCCGCCGCGCGCTGGGTGTTGTCACCGCGGTGGGCGTGGCGGTGCACATGTCGCATGTGGCGGTGGCGGCCGGGCTGTGGCTGGTGGTGCTGGCCATCTGGATTCTGTCGAAAGGGCTGCGGCGCATGCCGCGGCCGCGGGTGACCGTGGCCTCCGCCGCGCTGCTGGGCGGCATCGCTTTGGTGCCGGCCACCCACTACGCGGTGACCGGCGAGGCCTATTTCTCGCGCTCCGGCCAGGTGCTGCAGTTGGCCCTGTTCATCCAGACCGGCGTCGCCAAGAAATACCTCGACGAGGTCTGCCCCAACGGCGCCCAGCTGCGCATGTGCGAGTACAAGGACGAACTGCCCTACACCGCCGACGAGTTCCTGTGGGGACCGAGCCCGTTCGACGACCTGGGCGGCTGGGTGGCACTGCACGACGAGGCCGGCAAGATCGTCAAGGGCGCCATCCGCACCTTCCCGCTCGACGTGGCGCTTTCGGCCATGGACAGTACCGTGGAACAGCTCGACCTCATCGCCACCGGCGAGGACCTGGTGCCGATGACCTGGCACTTCGTCAAGACCCAGCTCAAGCACTTTCCCAGGGAGTTCCGCCAGTTCCGCTTCGCCAAGCAACAGCGGCGGCCGGGATTGGACTTCGACCTGATCAACGCCTACCAGATCCCCATCGCCCAGGCGGCCGAGCTGGTGACGGTGGCGGTGCTGCTGTTCGCCTGGCGCCGCCGCGACCGCAGTTCCACCGGCCTGGCCATCATCGTGCTGGCGGCGTTGCTGGGTAACGCCATCGTCTGCGGCGCCCTGTCCAACCCGCATGACCGCTACCAAAACCGTATCGTCTGGCTGGCGCTGTTCACCTCGGTGATCGGAGCGGTTCGCCTCGACCAGCGCTTCGCCGGGGTCCGGCGCGCCGGCATCAAGGCGGAGAACCAGGCGCTGGCGGAGAGCGAAGCGGCTGAGAAATCAGACCTTGCCGGGCAGCTTGCGGCCGATCCAGTCGGCCAGCCGGTCGGGAAGGACTGACAGCAGCCAGGCGACGAAGAAGACCGGCAGCGGAAAGGCGATGCGCCCCTTCTTCCTGGCCAAACCCTTGACGATGATGGCGGCGGCCCGGTCGGCATCCATCAGGAAGGGCATAGGGAAGGGGTTGACGTCGGTCATCGGCGTCTCGACGAAGCCGGGGCAGACCACCGACACGGAGATGCCCTCCTGACGCAGTTCCCCGCGCAGGCCCTCGCCCCACACCCGCACCGCCGCCTTCGACGCGCCATAGGCCGGCGCCGGTGCGATGCCGCGGAAGCCGGCCACCGAGCTGACGATGGCGATCTGCCCGAACCGCCGCGGCCGCATGGCCGCCACGGCCGGCAACACGGTGTTGACGACGCCGTCGAAATTGGTGGCGAAAATGGCCCGGGTCTGCGCCTCGCCCACTTCTCCCCGCCCCGCTCCCGCCGAGATGCCCGCATTGGCGACCACAAGCTCCAGAGGCCGCTTGTGGTCGGCCGCCACGATCCACGCGGCCATGGCGGCATGGTCGGTAACATCGACCTCCGCCACCTCGACCTCGGCGCCCTTGTCGCGACAGACGGCGGCCACGGCCCGCAACCGCCCCGCATGGCGCCCGCCCAGAAACAACGTTACTCCCGGTCGGGCATAGGCCCGCGCCAGCGCCGCGCCGATGCCCGAGGAGGCGCCGGTGATCAGGACCGCGTTCATGCCTCGACCTTTTCGTTCAGCAGGCCCCTCAACGGCGCCACCAGCGGCGGCAGGTCATGGCGGGCGCTGTCGAAGATGATGGCCGGATCCACCGAGTGGTACTCATGCACCAGGATGTTGCGCATCTCGTTCATGCGCGCCCAGGGGATTTCGGGATGCTGTTCGGTGACGTAGGACGGCACCCGCTTCGCCGCCTCGCCGATGACTTCCAGGTTGCGGATCACCGCGTCGACGGTGCGGTCGTCGGCAACGAACTGGCGCTCGGTCATGCCGGCGGTGTAGCGGCGGATGCGCTCCACCGCCTCCAGGATATCCTCGATGCGCACCTTCCAGTCCTTGAAGCTCATGCCTGGCAGGCCTCCTCGCCGAACACCGGCATGCACTCTCCGAGGATGCGGGCCTTGAGGCGGGGCTTGATGTTGCCCGAGGTGATGAGGTCGACCGGACGGCCCAAAAGGCCTTCCAGAGCGTGCTTCAGCTCGACGTAGCGGAACAGGCCGCCGGGCTGGCCGGGATGGAACTGCACCATCAGGTCCACGTCGGAATGGGGCTTGGCCTGATCGCGCACCACCGAGCCGAACAGCGCCAGCGACTTGACGCCGAAGCGGGCGAACAGCTCGGGGTGGGAGCGAAGACGATGGATGATTTCGTCGCGGCTGGCCGGCTGGCGGCGACGCGATATCTTGCCGGCATAGGACCGCACGGCATCCACCTTGTCGGCGGGCACGCGGACCACGACCTCGACGACACTGGGATGGTTACGATCCCCCTTTCGCCTGTCATGCGTCATGGTGCGGTCGCCCTCGGCTCGCTCATGCCCACCAGGATAGCCCCAAAGATCAGGCCTTAGGAAGGACGGTTGTGAGCCATGGCGCGCGCGGTTATAACCGAAGCGGTTAACAGGAGAACGCCAGTGACCGTCGCCAGCATGACCGGCTACGCCCGCGCCCAAGGGTCCGACGCCCAGGCCGCCTGGGTGTGGGAGGCGAAAAGTGTCAACGGCCGCAGCCTGGAGCTGCGCTCGCGCCTCGCCTCGGGCCACGACGCCCTCGAGCCCTATGCCCGCGAGGCCGCCGCCAAGCGCCTGAAGCGCGGCAACGTCCAATTATCCCTCACCGTCACCCGCATCACCGAGGCGCCGCAGGTGCGCGTCAACACCGCGCTGCTCAGCCAGTTAGCCCTGCTGTGCCAGGAGTGGGACGGCCGCCATCCCGGCATCGCTCCGGCCCGTCTCGACGGCCTGATGGCGCTGCGGGGCGTGCTGGAGCCGGTGGAGGCCGAGGACGCCGACGCCGACGCCGTGCGCGAGGGCCGCGAAGCCGCCATGAAGGCCACGCTGGATCAGATGCTCGACCAGCTCGCCGCCACCCGCCTGGGCGAGGGCGCCCGCATCGGCGCCGTGCTGGTCTCGCAGTTGGAGGAGATTGCCGCCCTGGCCGAGCGGGCCGGCGCCTGCGCCTCCATGCGCCCCGAGGCCATCCGCGAGCGCCTCAAGGTCCAGGTCGCCGCGGTGCTGGACGCCGCGCCGACCCTCAATGAGGACCGCGTCGCTCAGGAAGTGGCGCTGATCGCGGTCAAGGCCGACGTGCGCGAGGAACTCGACCGCCTGCGCGCCCATGTGGCGGCGGCGCGCGAGTTGATCGAAGCCGGCGGCGCCATCGGCCGCAAGCTGGACTTCCTGGCTCAGGAGTTCAACCGCGAAGCCAACACCCTGTGCTCGAAGTCTTCGGACGTGGACCTGACCCGGGTTGGCCTCGACCTCAAGGCGGTCATCGACCAGTTCAAAGAGCAGGTCCAGAACATCGAATAGAGAAGACCACCATGACGTACATGCCCGCCAACCTCCCGATCGTCAACCGCCGCGGCCTGATGCTGGTGCTGTCTTCGCCATCGGGGGCCGGCAAGACGACCATCTCGCGGGCGCTGCTGGAGCGAGACGGGCACATCACCATGTCGGTCTCGGCCACCACGCGGCCGCCGCGGCCGGGCGAGACCGATGGGCGCGACTACCACTTCCTCGACGTCCCCCGCTTCCAGTCCATGGTCGCAGCCGGCGAGTTCCTCGAGCATGCCCGCGTCTTCGACAATTATTACGGCACACCGACGGCGCCGGTGGAATCGGCCCTGGCCTCGGGGCGGGACGTGCTGTTCGACATCGACTGGCAGGGTACCCAGCAAATGGCGGAGAACGCCCGCGACGACCTGGTGGCCATCTTCATCCTGCCGCCCTCGGTGGCCGAGTTGGAACGCCGCCTGCGCAGCCGCGCCCAGGACGCCGATGAGGTGGTGAGGAAGCGCATGGCCAAGGCCGGCGACGAGATGAGCCATTGGCGCGAATACGACTACATCATCGTCAACACCGACGTGGATCGCTCGGTGGCCGCGGTCGAGGCCATCCTCGCCGCCGAGCGCCTCAAGCGCGACCGGCAGGTCGGCATGCACGACTTTGTCACCCGGTTGAGGGGCCACCGTCGTGCATGACGTGCATGGCATGCGACAGCGAGGCGGTCACCGGGATGACGGCCGGATCGGCGGTCATCACCTGGGCCAGCGTCGTGCGCCCCGGATCGAGCCAGGCGGCGAGAACACGGAACAGCGCGTCGCGTTCGGTGAAGATGCCGGCCAGTCGCCCGTCCTCCACCACCATGACCGACCCTACCCTATGCCTGGCCATTTCGCAGGCGGCAACCCTTACGCTGGCATCTCTGGACAAAGTAACTACGTTCTGGTTCATGATGACGTCACGGATATTTCGGGATGGCATGGATTCCCTCCCTAACGCTTTGAGATACTCCCATCGCCAATATGAACGTCTGCCGGCTTTACGGCAATCAGGCATCGCTGCTACACTTGATTGAATTAAGCACTGCATATATACCAAACGCAAAATCTGAAATTGAAATGCCGCGGATGTATTGGCCGCGGACCACGACTTCGCGGGGGCAGATATGGCTGGCCTGGACGATATTGGCTTCTCCGCCCGCATCAGGGGCGGATTCGGCGTCGTGCTGGCGCTTCTGGTCGTGGTGGCGCTGGTGACCGGGCTGGCACTGAACCGCACCCACAACACCGCCGGCGAACTGACGGAACGGGCACGCGGTGCCCTTGACGCCGCGGCCATGGACCGCAGCTTCGTCGAAATCCGCCGACTGGTACTGGATTTCGCCGCCAACGGCGATACCGATTCCCTGGTGCGGGCACGGACACTCCACCAGCAACTCGGCAGCGCCATTGCGAAAGAGGCCGGCGACACTACCGACTCCAGCCGCCGTCAGGCCTTGGCCACCCTGGCCGAGGAACTGAAGGGCTACGGCAACGGCCTGAGGGCCATCGGCGACCTGCGCAGCCAGCGCGACGAGCTCGCCGAGAAGACCTTGCCGCGCCACGAGCGCGAACTGGGCGCCAAGCTCACCGAGTTCAAGCTGGCGGCACGGCGCGAGCAGAATGTGGACGTCATGCTGGTGGCCTCGACAGCGCAGGACACCATGTCCAGCGCCAAGGCGCAAATGAGCCGGCTGGTCGCCTTCGCCAAGGACAGCGACGGCGATCTGACGCTGCAACAGGCGTCCGCCTTCACCAACATGGCCAAACTGCTCGCAACCAAAGTGCCGCAAGCCGAGCAACTGCCGGCCGCCGCCGAGGCCTATCGCGCCGCCATCGAGGAGGCGGTCAAGGTCACCCGCGACTATGCCCACCTATTGTCCGGCGACATGCGGGCCTACGACAAGCGTTACACCGAGGCCGCCGAAAGCCTGCGCAATTCCGACGTCAAGGCGCTGGAAAACGCCCAGGCGGCCATCGGCACCGGCGCGGCCGCGGCGCAGGCGGTTTCCGTCGTCGTGTCGCTGGTGGCCATCCTGCTGGGCACCGTGGTGGCGGTGGCCCTCGGGCGCGGCCTGACCGGCGGCCTGTCGGCGATCAACGACGCCATGCGCCGCCTGGCGGAGGGCGACCTCGCGGTTAAAGTCCCGGTGTTCTCCGGCCGGAACGAGTTGGCGGCCATGTCGGTGGCCCTTGAGGTATTCCGCGGCCACGCCGCCGAGCGCCGCCGCCTGGAAGAGGCCGAGCGCGCCGAAAGCGCCAGACGGGCTCGACGCCAGGAGACGGTTGAGCGCTGCACCGGCAGCTTCGAGCACCAGGCCGGCGAGTTGGTCCGCATCGTGGCCGAGACCGCCGGGCGGCTGGCCGGCACCTCGTCGGCGATGTCCTCGGCGGCCACCCAGACCAGCAGCCAGGCGGAAGCGGTGGGATCGGCCTCCACCGTCGCCTCGGCCAATGTCGGCTCGGTGGCCGCGGCCGCCGAGGAACTGGCGGCCTCCATCGGCGAGATCGCCCGCCGCGTCTCCCATTCCAACGACATCGCCGGCAAGGCGGCGGCGCAGGCCGAGAACACCGATGCCGAGGTGCGCGGGCTGGCCGCCGCCGCCGGCCGCATCGGCGAGGTGGTCAGCCTGATCAGCGACATCGCCAATCAAACCAACCTGCTGGCCCTGAACGCCACCATCGAGGCGGCCCGCGCCGGCGAGATGGGCAAGGGCTTCGCCGTGGTGGCCAACGAAGTCAAGATTCTGGCCAACCAGACCGCCAAGGCGACCGATGAGATCACCTCGCAGATCACGGCGGTGCAGTCGCGCACCGAGGCGGTGGTAACGGCCATCCGGTCCATCGCCGGGGTCATCTCCGAGATGTCGGAGATCGCCGCCGACATTACCGAGTCGGTGGACCAGCAGTCGGCCGCCACCTCGGAGATCGCCCGCAACGTCGAACAGGCCGCCGCCGCCACCTCGGAGGTCAACTCCACCATCGGCGGCGTGCAGCAGGCCGCCAGCGAGACCGGCGAGGCCGCCGGCAATGTACTGGACGCCTCGCGCCAGCTCGCCAGCCAGGCCGAACAACTGCGCCACGCGGTGGACGCCTTCCTGGCCGAGGTCAAGGCTGCCTGATCTTCACTTGGAGCGCGGGCGTCCCGCCCGCCAATCCGATGCGGGCGGGACGCCCGCGCTCCAGGGTCAGGAAAACGATGCCGTTGGCCGAGCCGGGGCGCTGGCGAGTGATGTTGCGGTCGGGAATGGCGACGGATGGAATTTCAGAGCGAGTATCTGACCATGACGGAACTCGGGCAGCGATGCGTTTCATGGCTGCGACGCCAATGTACCGTTTTTGTTCCCATCAACAGCAGCAGCTTGCCGCCCTCGTCAGTATTTGCTACAGTCCGCGTGTGGAATAGCTATGTACTACAGAGGTCGCTATGGATATCCGCGATGGTTTCCTCGCCAGCATCGGCAACACGCCGCTCATACGGCTGAAGAAGGCTTCCGAGATCACTGGCTGCGAGATACTGGGCAAGGCCGAGTTCCTCAACCCCGGCGGCTCGGTCAAGGACCGCGCCGCGCTGGCCATCGTGCGCGACGCGGAGCGAAAGGGCCTGTTGAAGCCGGGCGGGGTGATCGTCGAGGGCACCGCAGGCAATACCGGCATCGGTTTGTGCCTGGTGGCCAACGCGCTGGGCTACCGCACCGTCATCGTCATGCCCGAAACCCAGAGCCAGGAAAAGAAGGACATGCTGCGCCTGATCGGTGCCGATCTCCGCCTGGTGCCGGCGGTACCCTATGCCAATCCCGGCAACTACGTGCGCTATTCCGAAACCCTGGCCAGGGAACTGGCGGAAACTGAGCCCAACGGCGTGCTGTGGGCCAACCAGTTCGACAACACCGCCAATCGCCGCGGCCACTGCGAGACCACCGGCCAGGAGATCTGGACCCAGACCGATGGCCGCGTCGATGCCTTCACCTGCGCCGTGGGGACCGGCGGCACCCTGGCCGGCGTCGGACTGGCGCTGAAGGAGCGCAACAGGGGGGTCAAGATCGTGCTGGCCGACCCCATGGGCTCGGCGCTGTACAACTTCTATGCCCACGGTGAGTTGAAGGCGGAGGGCAGCTCCATCACCGAAGGCATCGGCCAGGGCCGCATCACCCGCAACCTGGACGGCGCCCCCATCGACGACCAGGTTCAGGTCACCGACGAGGAGGCGCTGCCCTGCATCTTCGACCTGGTCAAAAGCGAGGGATTGGTCGTAGGCGGTTCGTCGGGAATCAACGTCGTGGCGGCCATCAAGGTCGCCCGTAAGCTTGGCCCCGGACACACGGTGGTGACAGTCCTCTGTGATTATGGTACGCGCTACCAGAGCAAGCTGTTCAATCCGGCTTTCCTGCGCGAGCGTAACCTGCCCGTGCCGGGCTGGCTGGCCTGACCGGCTGAAAGCAACGAACATCAGGGGCAGGAACCTCCGCATGACCTATGTGAACCCCGACGCTCTCGTCACCACCGAGTGGCTGGCCGCGCACCTGCCCGCGCCCGATGTGCGCGTGGTGGATGCCAGCTTCTATCTGCCGATCCAGAACCGCAACGCGCGCGAGGAATACGAGCACGAGCACATCCCGGGGGCCATGTTCTTCGACATCGACGAGGTCGCCGATTCGAACAGCGCCCTGCCACATATGCTGCCCTCGCCGGAAAAATTCTCCAGCAAGGTGCGCAAGCTGGGCCTGGGCAACGGCAACAAGATCGTCGTCTACGACGGCACCGGCTTCGCCAGCGCGGCGGCGCGGGTGTGGTGGATGTTCCGCTATTTCGGGCACCGCGATGTCTGCGTGCTGGATGGCGGTTTCCCCAAATGGCTGCGCGAGGGCCGTGCTGTCGAGGATCTGCCGCCGGTGCCGCGCGACCGCCACTTCATCGCCCACGTCAACCACACCCTTGTGCGCGACTTCGACCACATCAGGGCCAATCTGGACGGCCGCGAGCTGCTGCTGGACGCCCGCTCCGCCGGCCGCTTTACCGGCGCCGACCCCGAGCCGCGTCCAACCAGGCACACCGGCCACATTCCCGGCTCGGTCAGCCTGCCCTTCGTCCAACTGATCGACGACCGCACCCGCTGCATGAAGCCCGCCGAGGACCTGACGGCGCTGTTTAACACCGCCGGCGTCGATCCGCACAGGCCGGTGGTGGCCACCTGCGGCTCGGGCGTCACCGCCTGCGTGCTGGCGCTGGGGCTCTACCTCATGGGGCGCGAGGACGTCGCCATTTACGACGGCTCCTGGGCCGAATGGGGTGATCGCGACGACACGCCCGTCGAAAAGGGATGAGGTTGATGCCGCCCCGCCGACTCCCCACGTTGAAGGGGAGCAACGGCGAGGTGGTGTCATGCAGTCGAGAGTTCGGGCGAAAACCCGGGCGCAGGTTCGCGCTCCCCTGACCCTTATTCCCCTGTCCGCCCTGGTGGTGCTGTCGGCACTTCTTCTGGGCGGCTGCAACACCATTTCGGGGGCGGGCCAGGATGTCGCGGCCGTCGGCCGCGGTGTCGATAAGGGCGCCCAGGCCACCGAGGAAAAGGTGTTCGGCACCAGTAAGGCCGAGCAGGAGCGGCGCACCCAGCAGGGTTACTAAAAACCCTTGGCGCCGTCGGCCGGAGGGAGCCATCATGCGGCTCCCATCCACGCGCCCGGTGTTGCCGCCTCCCCATGAAAAAAGACAGCGAGATCATCCACGCCGGCCGCCATCCCGAGCGGCATCATGGCGCCGTCAATCCTCCGGTCTACCACGCCTCGACCATCCTGCACGCTTCGGTCGCCGCCATGGAGAGCAGCGGCAGGACTCCGTTCGAAGGCGTGCGCTACGGCCGCTACGGCACCCCCACCACCTTCGCGCTGGAAGAGGCGGTGGCGGCGGTGGAAGGGGGGTACCGGGCCATCGCCACCTCGTCCGGGCTGGCCGCCATCACCGGGGCGCTGCTGGCCTTCGTCAAGGCCGGGGACCATGTGCTGATGGTGGACAGCGCCTATTTCCCGACGCGCAAGTTCTGTGACAGCGCCCTGGCCGGGTTCGGCGTCGAGACCACCTATTACGACCCGTTGATCGGCGCCGGCATCGCCGCCCTGATCCGCCCCAACACCCGGGTGGTGTTCGTCGAAAGCCCCGGCTCGCTGACCTTCGAGGTCCAGGACATCCCGGCCATCGCCGCCGCCGCCCACGCCAGGGGCGCGGTGGTGATCATGGACAACACCTGGGGGGCGCTGACCTTCCAGCCCTTCCGCCACGGCGTCGACGTCTCGCTGCAGGCCTGCACCAAGTACATCGTCGGCCATGCCGACGCCATGCTGGGCACCATCACCACCACCGAGGAGCACTGGCTGCGGCTCAAGACGTCCGTGGCGGCCTACGGCCACAGCCCGGGCGCCGAGGAGCTGTTCCTGGGACTGCGCGGCCTGCGCACCCTGTCGGTGCGCCTCAAGCGCCACGCCGCCACCGCCCTGCGCCTCGCCAGTTGGCTGGAGGGCCGCCCCGAGGTCGAGCGGGTGCTCTATCCGCCGCTGGCCTCCGACCCCGGCCACGCCCTGTGGAAGCGCGACTTCGACGGCGCCTGCGGCCTGTTCGGGGTGATCCTCAAGCCGGCCACCAAGACGGCGGTGGACGCCATGCTGGACGGCTACCAGCACTTCAACCTGGGATTTTCCTGGGGCGGCTTCGAAAGCCTGGTCATCCCCACCACCGGCAACGCCGTGGTCCGCACCGCCACCGCCTGGAGCCCGCCCGGCCCGAGCTTGCGCTTCCATTGCGGACTGGAGGACCCCGACGATCTGCAGGAGGATCTGGAGAAGGGCTTCGAACGGCTCATAAGGGCGGCGGGCTGAATGCGGCGCGCCATTCTTGCCCTGCTGCTGGCCGTGGCGACACCGGACACGGCACTGGCCCATCCTCATGTGATGATCGACGCCCATGCGGTGGTGGAGTTCAAGGAAGGCAAGATCACCAGCCTCTTCATGGGCTGGAAGTTCGACCCGGTCTACAGCTCCACCATCTTCAAGGACTTCGACAAGAACAAGGACGGCAAGCTCGGCGCCGCCGAGATGGCGACGATCGAGACGGAGGCGTTCTCCGACACCAAGCCCACCAGCTATCTCACCTACCCCAAGGTGAACGGCACGCCGGTCACCGACCTGACGGCGGTGGATTTCAAGGTGCTGGGGGTCAAGGGCGCGCTGATCTATGTCTTCCGCCTGCCGCTGCCGGCGCCGGTCGACCCGCGGAAGGCGGCGTTCAGCTTTTCCACCTATGAAGAGACCTATTACATCGACATCGACTTCCCCGAGGACAAGGCCATCGTGTTGCAGGGCGACGGCGCCGAGGGCTGCAAGGCGGTGATGGCGGCGGACCGCGCCAACCCGCTGCTGGGCGGCGTGGTGATCCCCAAGAAGGTGGAGATCCTCTGCAAATGACCCTGCCCGAACCCCTGCTGTGGCTGGCCGCCCGGGCCTTTTCCCTGCAACGCCAGATGAACGGCGACATGCGCCGCAACCTGGCGGCCCTGCAGGACGGCTGGTCGTTCGAGGCGGTTGGCCTGATCCTGCTGGCCGCCTTCCTCTATGGCGTCTTCCACGCCGTCGGACCCGGCCACGGCAAGGTGGTGATCGGCAGCTACTTCGCCACCCGCCGCGCCCGCATCGCCCAAGGCCTCACCGCCGCCCTGATCGCGGCCCTGGTGCAGGCGGCCACCGCCGTCGCCGTGGTGGCCGCCCTGGCCGGCCTGCTGGCGCTGGCGCCGCGCGACGTGATGGCGCACGCCGCCTGGCTGGAGGTGGGGTCCTACGGCCTGATCGCCGTGGTCGGCCTGAACATGGGCTGGCGGACTCTGACCGACAGGGGCTGCGGCCACGAGCACCACGACGGCTGTTGCCACCACGGGCATGCCGACGACGGCCGCAGCCTGTTCGCCGTCGCCGCCGCGGTGGGCCTCCGCCCCTGCTCGGGCGCCATCCTGGTGCTGCTGTTCACTCTGGGCAACGGCATGTTCCTGGTGGGCGTGGCGGCCACCGTGGCCATGGCGTTGGGCGTTGCGATCACTGTTTCGGTGCTGGGCCTCGGCGCCCTGGGTCTCAACCGCCTGGTGGAGCGCCTGGGCGGCGGCGGCCTCAGGCTGCGCAAGGCCTTGGCGCTGGCGGGGGCGGCCGCCATCACCCTGCTGGGCCTGGTGCTGCTGACCGGCAGCCTGATGGGCGGGACGCCGACCCTGACGGGGTAGCTTCCAGCCGCGCTCAACCGGCGCTATATTGCCCATGGGAAAGTGGACACGCTGATCGTGGAGCACAGTCGATGAGTGATACGGTTCGCGTTCCTCCCCGCATCGAGCGGATCAAGATCGAGAACTACCGGGCCCTGCGAAGCGTCGAATTTAGTGGGCTTACCCCACTTTCGGTGCTGCTTGGTCCGAATGGCAGTGGCAAGTCCACATTCTTCGATGTCTTCGCTTTCCTTTCGGAGTGCTTTTCCGACGGCTTGCGACGGGCCGTCGATCGGCGGGGTGTGGGCCTGAGGGACTTGCGCAGCCGCGACAGCCAAGGGGCGATCAGTTTCGAAATCGCCTACCGGGAAGGTTACATCAAGGGCGAGAAGATGCCTCACCTCATCACCTACCATCTCAAAATCGACGAGGATGCGGGTCGACCGGTGAGCCTGTCCGGGGCGGATGTGCTGGCCGTCAGCACCCTCGGGCAGTTCGCGGAAAATCCTCGCGTCAAGGCTCTGCGCGACTTCATCACGGGCTGGCATCTATCGCACCTCTCCGCGAAGGACATGCGAGGCATTCCCGAAGCCGGCGCTCAGGAGCGGCTGTCGAGGACCGGCGATAATCTGGTCAACGTTATCCAATATCTCAAGGAGCGCTACCCGGAGAGATTGGATGCCATCTTCGAGAGACTTCGCCACCGTGTTCCGCAAATCGAGCGGGTCGATCCCAACATCCTGCCGTCGGGCCATTTGCTGCTGATGGTCAAGGATGCTCCGTTTTCGGAGGGGGTGCAGGCTCGCTATGCCTCGGACGGTACAATGAAGCTATTGGCCTATCTCGTTCAATTGAACGACCCGTCACCCCCGCCCCTTATCGGCATCGAGGAACCCGAGAACTTCCTTCATCCAAAGCTCTTGCGGGAATTGGCCGAGGAATGCGACCAAGTGGCATCCAACACACAACTGATCGTCACGACCCACTCACCTTTCTTCATAAATGCACTCGGCCCCAAGCAGGTTTGGGCCATGATGCGCCAAGCCGATGGCTACACTGTCGCCAAGCGTATCGCCGATATGCAGGGGATACAGGCCATGCTGGACACGGGGGCAGCGCTTGGCGACCTGTGGATGGAGAACTATTTCGAAATTGGCAATCCCTGACGGAGCGTCGGCATGATTGTTTTCATTCATGTCGAAGAGCCGTCCATGAAGAATGCTCTCGACGTCTTGATGCCTCGCCTGCTGGGCGAGCGCGCCGCCGCCCTCAACATTATCGACCACGGCTCCACGCAGCAGCTGTTGCTGAAGTTGCCCAAGCGGCTTGCCGGCTATGCGAAGCGGTTGGGGCATGAAGACATTAGGGCTCTTGTCGTCATTGACCGAGACGATGACAACTGTCTCCAGTTGAAGCGACAGTTGGAAGGGTTTGCCGCCGCTGTCGGCCTGGCAACAAAATCATCTCCCGATGGCGACGGCCAGTTCCGTGTGGTCAACCGGATCGTCGTGGAGGAGTTGGAGGCCTGGTTCTTCGGCGATGTCCCGGCGCTTTGCGCGGCTTACCCTGGCGTTGCAGCAACTCTTGACTGCAGGGCTGGATATCGCGATCCAGATGCGATCACCGGAGGCACTTGGGAGAAGCTGCTGCAAATCCTGCAGCGGGCCGGGCATTATCGGGCGTCCGAGCGTCTCCCGAAGACCGAGGTCGCGCGCAGGGTGGCCGCCCTGATGAACCCACGCCAAAATCGCTCCACCAGCTTCAACCATTTCGTCACCGGCCTGGAAGCGTTGTTGGCCTGACGCCTACCGCTGGTCCAGCCTGATCTCGATCCGCCTGTTCTTGGCCCAGGCGCCTTCGTTGTCGGCGCCGTCCAGCGGTTGGAATTCGCCGAAACCGGCGGCGGCAAGGCGGTCGGCAGGGATGCCGTTGGCGATCAGGGTGCGCACCACCATTATGGCGCGCGCCGTCGACAACTCCCAATTGGAGGGGAACTTGCCCTTGACCGGGCGCTTGTCGGTGTGGCCGTCGACGCGCAGCACCCAGTTGACTCCCTTGGGGATGGCCTTCGACACGTCCTTCAAGGTGCCGGCCAGCTGACGCACCTGCTCGATGCCCCCCGCGCCCAGTTCCGCCGAGGCGGTGTCGAACAGCAGTTCCGACTGGAAGACGAAGCGGTCGCCCTCGATGCGGATACCCGGGCGGTCACCCAGTGCCTGACGCAGTCGGCCAAAGAATTCGGAGCGGTATTTCTGCAGTTCCTCCACCTTGCCGGCCAGGGCGCTGTTGAGCTTCTTGCCCAGCTCAACCAGTTGCACCCCCTGCTCCATGGCCTTCTTTTCCGAGGCGTCGAGCGCCGCGGCGATACGGGCGAGGTCCTGCTTCATGGCCTCCAGTTGGCGACTGAGCAGAGCGGCCTGGGCTCGCGCCTCCTCGGACAGCTTGCGCTCGGAGGCGAGTTGCCCCTCCTGCTCGCCCAGCTTGCCGCCCAACGTGGCCAGCTTGGCCTCCAGGTCCTCCTTCAGGGCCTTCAGCGCCGCCACGTCGTTGGCGAGCCGGGCAGCCTCGTCGCGGCCCGAGGTCAGCTCGTTGGCCAGCAGGTCGCGCTCGTCGACGCTGACATTGAGCTCGGCGGCCATGCGCGTCACATCCGCCCTCAGCTTGGCGTTGGCGGCGCGTTCCATGTTGAGTTGATCGACCAGGGTGGAGAGCTCACCGCCCAGCCGGGAAACCTCGCGCTCGCGACCCGACAGGACCTGGCCGAGGAAGAACTGGCCCAGCACGAACACCAGCACCACGAAGATGATGACCATCAGCAGGGTGGCCAACGCGTCGACGAAGCCCGGCCAGATGTCCAACGTCCTTCGGCTGCGGCGGGCCAGGGGCATCGCCTAGCGCTCCGGCCCCGGGTCGTCGGCCACCGCGGCAACGGTGCGCGCCAGCAGCCGCAACTCGGACCGCAGCTCGGCCACCAGTTCCTCGCGCCCGGCAATGGTCTCGTCCACCAGCCGGGTCATGGTGATGTCGATGTTGCGCAGATGGAGGCGGGAGCTGTCATCCTCGCTGGCCGAGGCCTCCACCAGCCGGGCCATCAGCGGCTTCATCTCCAACTGGTGCTCGCCCAGCTTCAGCAGCAGCGCCTGTTCGGCACGCATCTGGTCGGAGAGGATGGAGAGCTTGTCGGTCAAAGCGCGGAACGAGGTGTTGGCGGCGGCGCGCCCCTCCTCGCCGCGGGCGATCACCCGCTGCAGGTTGTCCAGCCCGTCGGCGGTGCGCTCCAGCAGCGCCTGGGTAAAGGCGGAAATGGACTGCTCGCCGTCGGCGATGGCCGCGGCGCTGCCGCCGCCCAGACGGGTCAGCCCGGCCAGCCATTCCTCCAGCTCGTTGTAGAAGGCGTTCTGCGCCTGGCCCGCCTGCAGGTCGAGGAAGCCCAGCACCAGCGAACCGGCCAGGCCGAACAGCGAGGTCGAGAACGCGGTGCCCATGCCCGACAGCGGCTTGGCCAGCCCGCCCCGCAGCTCGTTGAAGGCCGCCGCCGGATCGCTGCCGCCGACGTCGAGGGAGCGGATGACCTCGCCCACCGAGCCCACCGTCTGCGACAGGCCCCAGAATGTCCCCAGCAACCCGAGGAAAATCATCAGCCCGACCAGGTAGCGCGCCAGATCGCGTTGCTCGTCGAGCCGCGAGGCGATGGAATCCAGCACCGAGCGCAGCGCCATGGCCGACAGGCTGACCCGGTCGGTGTGCTCGCCCATCATGCTGGCCATGGGAGCCAGCAGGCGCAACTGGCCCGACAGCACCGGCTGGCCACGCCGCCAGCTCTCCAGCCACTCGGCCTCGGGGCGCAGCAACAGCACCTGGCGGAAATTGAGCACGATGCCGACCACGAACACGCCCAGAATCAGGCCGTTCAGCGCCGGCGCGTGGACGAACGCCTGCACCAGCCCCGGCCCCAGCAGCAGAACCACGACGCCTACCGCCGCCACGAAGGCGGCCATCCGGACAAGGAAGCGATTGGGCAGGATCATGGGCCGGAACGCACCGATTCAGGGACGCGGGAAAGCCGGCCGATGCCGGACACCAAAATCAGCGGCTGGCCAACACGGCATCGACACGGTCGGCGGGACCGCCCTCCACCTTGTTGCCCAGCGCTCGCACTTCGATGCGGGTCGAGCGTACGCCCAACTCCATCAGATACTTGCGCACCTCCAGCGCGCGGGACAGCGACAGGCGCCGCGCCTTGCTGGCGTTGGCTTCGTCGCCCTCGGCATAGGCCAGGAGTTGCAGCGACAAACCGTCATCCTTTTCCAACCGGCTGGCCAGCTTGTTGAGCTCCGGCTTGGCGGAGTCGGGCAGACGGGAGTTTTCGCTGACGAACAGCACCGACAGGGTATCGCCCTTGCGCAGGAAACCGCCGCTGGACGGCAGCGCCGCCTGCTGCTGCGGGGCCGGCGATTCCACCGCCCGGGTCGGAGCCTGGACCGGAGCGGGCGTCGGCGGGGCGACCACCGGCGGCTCGACCTTGGCCACCTGCGGCGCCGGCTTGGACGGCTCGGGCGCCAATTGCGCCGGCTTGGCCGGCTCGGGCGCCGGGGGCGGCGTCATCAGGGGGCTCTTGCCCTTTTCCTTGGATGCCTCGGACCTGGGCGGCGCCGCCACGATCTCGGGCACCTCGGGAACGGCCGGCTTGGCCGGCTTCGCCTCGACGCGGGGCGGCACCTCGGACACCGCCACGCGGGCGGGGGGACCGAGGTCGGCGACCTCGGGGCTGGCAGGCGCGGCGGCTGCGGTCCTGGCGGGCGCCTTGGTGGCGATCTTGCGCGGCGCCGGCTTGGCGGCCGACGCGGGCGCGGACTGCTTGTACGGCTTGAACGCCACCGCCGGCGCATGGGGCTTGGCCGCCGGGGCCTGCGTCGCCGCCTGGGGCGGCCGGACATTCGGCAACAGCATTCCGGGCAGGGTGGGAGCCGGACCCAACCGGTCGAGCACCGACCAGTTGATTTCGACGCCCGGGACATTATTGCCGCCGACGACCACTTGCGCCGCCAACGGTGAGGCAACGGTGCAGACTAGCGCTCCCAGCGCCAGAGCCTTCAGCTTGCTCCCCCTGGACATCGACCTTCCCCCGGTTCGTTCGCAGATTTCGCGAGCAGACTAGCCGAAGCCGAGTCGGCGAACAACAGCCGCATGTAGCAAAATGGTGTAAGCACTTCGTCCCAGTGCACCGACCCGCTCAAAAAGTCCACGATCTTTTGAGTGGGTTATCGGACCACTACGAATGCGCAGCCTTGAGCAACTTGGCCAGCGGCTTTTGCAGATGGTCGTTGGCCGCCACCAGGCCGCCGGTCTCCAGGATGCGGGAACCGCCATCGAGGTCGGTGACGTAGCCGCCGGCCTCACGCACCAGAACGATGCCGGCCGCGATGTCCCACGGCTTGAGGTCGGCCTCCCAATAGCCGTCGCAGCGCCCCGCCGCGACATAGGCGAGGTCCAGGGCCGCCGAACCGAAACGGCGCACCCCGGCGGTAACGTCCATCACCGCCGCCAGTTCCTTGAGGAAGCGGCCATGGTCACCGCGGCCCTTGTGCGGGATGCCGGTGGTGATCACCGCATCCTCCATCTTGCGTCGGGCGGAAACGCGCAGGCGGCGCTCGTTGAGATAGGCGCCCGCCCCCTTCTCGCCGTGGAACATCTCGTCGCCGAGCGGCTGATAGATCACGCCGGCCACCAACTCGCCGTCGCGCTCCAACCCGATGGAGATGGCGAAATTGGGGATACCGTGCAGGAAATTGGTGGTGCCGTCGATGGGGTCGATGATCCAGCGGTTGCTCTTGTCGGCGCCGGCGATCTCGCCGCCCTCTTCCAGCAGGAAGCCGAAGTCGGGGCGCGCCTTCTTGAGCTCCTGGCGCAGCGTCTTCTCGGCCTTGATATCGGCCGACGAGACGAAGTCGCCGGGACCCTTCATCGACACCTGCAGGTGCTCGACCTCGCCGTAGTCGCGCACCAGGGAACGGGCGGCCTTGCGGGCGGCGCCCATCATGACGTTGAGCAGGGCGGAACGGACGATCACCGCTAGCCCTTGAAACGTTCGACGTAGGAACAGTCGGCAGTGGCCACCACGATCTTCTCGCCGGCGGCGACGAAGGGGGGGATCAGGATCTTGAGGCCGTTCTCCAGCTTGCCCGGCTTGTAGGAGGAGGCCGCGGTCTGGCCCTTGACCACCGGATCGGCCTCGACCAGCGTCATCACCACCTTTTCCGGCAGCGAAACCGAGACCGGCGAGCCCTCGACGAAGTCGACCTCGACCACCATGCCGTCCTGCAGGAAGGCCGCGGGCTCGCCGACGACGTCGTTCAACAGGGTGAACTGCTCGAAGCTCTCGCTGTCCATGAAGGTCAGCGTGGTGTCGTCGCGGAACAGGAAGGTGCACTCCCGCTCCTCGACGTTGAGCTTCTCGACGGTGTCGGCGGTGCGCCAGCGCTCGTTGGTCTTGGTGCCGGTGCGAATGTCGCGCATCTCGACCGCAATGAAGGCGCCGCCCTTGCCGGGCTGGATCAGCTGGATCTTCAGCACCGAGTACTGGCGGCCGTTATGTTCCAGGATGTTGCCCGGCCGAATGAGGTTGGCATTGATTTTCATGGGGCGTCCGCGAGAGCTGTCGGGAAATTGGCGCGGACCCTATCAGGTCGGGTTCCGGAAGGCAACCGCGTGGGTGCTCACCCCCAGGGCCACGAGGTCAGGTTAACGGTTGACGATATCGTTTCCCTGTGGGCTGGGAGTGTGATTCATGAAGAGCCTGAACCGCAGGGGGAGGGCTTTCCATGTCCGACGAATTCGACGATGCGTTCCGGCCGTCGCGCTT